>DAOURU010000163.1 GCA_030627585.1 Bacillota bacterium | reverse complement strand
AATCTGGACGGAGAGATCGACATTCTCATAGGCGGTTAAATTGGGCATGAGATTGTAAAATTGAAAGACAAATCCCACCGCATTTCTGCGGTACAAGGTCAGCCTTTTGGAATCCGCCCTGTGCAGCGGCTCACTGCGGTAGTAAAGCTCTCCCTCGCTCGGTGTGTCCATTCCCCCGATGATGTGCAGCAGCGTGCTCTTCCCAGAGCCGCTGGGGCCCAGGATGACAATCAGCTCCCCTTCGTAGATTTCAACATCAACACCGTTTAATGCTCTGACGACAACCTCTCCCATCTGGTAGAACTTCGCAAGGTTTTTCCCTTTGATGATTGTTTCTCCCATGTGCCGGCGCACGTGACTCCCTTCTTTCATGCAATGCTTATTCGGTCGTCTCTCTTCATGCGGGGATTATGATTTCCTCCGGCGCTACAGCCTGCTCTTTCGCTTTTCTTCTTTTTATGATGTGTTCGAGCATTTCGGCTGCTGCCGGAGCGAGGGTGCGGATGATGTTTTTCAGTAATTTTAATGAGACAGCTCAACAAAAGGTAGAGGAGTTTAAATTGTTACAGTCTCGCCGGGCGCGGGGACAACCAGCCGCACCTTCCCGGCAAAGTGCTCCTTGAAAAAGCTCCGGTCCTCGGAGTGGACAGGGATCAGCACTTTGGGATTAATCGTTTCCACCAGCTCCACCAGGCCCGGCCCGTGGATGTGCCCGCTGGCATGGAAGCCGGAGCTCTCCCTCTCCTTCCCCAGCGCGCCGTAGAGTTCCATCCCGAAAAAATCGATCCAGTTCCTGATCTTGTTGTGGTCGATCATCATTTCCTCGTTAAAAGCCTCACTGGAGGAATAGATGTAAACAGCCTTTTCCGGGCAGATATCCAGAAACGCCGGAAAATCGTAATAAGAGAAGGAAAGGATAAACCGCTCCGGCTCCTTTTTCGCCTCGCCTGCGCCCACGACCCGCCCGGGGCAGCGCTCCAGGCACCTGGCAAGGAGCGCTTTCTCCCAGGCGCTGAGCATTCCCTTCGGCCTGTCGTAGAGCGCAAAACCGGGATCTTCGAGCGGGTCGGGCACTCCCTCTTCACCGGCCGCATGCATGGCTTCCAGGAGGTAGACATCTTTCAGGGTGAGCACCAGCTGCCTGCCAGTTTCGCGCGCGATGGCGAGGAAGGAAAGGAGCCGCTCGATGTTTCTGGGCCCAAAATCGGCGATCACCAGGCGCCCTGCCGCACGCCTAACCACTTCGAGCGCGTTGTAAAAAACCTCTTCTTCTGTCACCGGTTTTGCGGTGCCGGGGTGGGTCCCCTCGCAGATCAGCACAGCAGGCCTGAGCCTTGCCGCCTCCCGCATGAACGCCCTCGTTTTGGCGGCATTTTTTCCGTGCAGCCTCAAATCCCCCGTATAAACGATCCAGCCCGCCGTTGTTTCGACAGCGAAGGCCCCGGCACCGGGTATGGAGTGGTCGACAGGCCAGCGGAGCGCCCTCAGGCTGCCGATTTCCGCCTCGCGGCCCAAACAGGGCCTGACCGGGCACGGGTCCAGGCCGCGCGAGCCGTCACAGCTGATCCAGAAATCAAGCTCCCGGTTTAAAATATATTCCCGGTCGAGAGCAAAAAAGGGGCGCTGTTGATAAGGAGCCTTCCTGTAATGGGATGCTTTGAGGATGCCTCCCGCCTCCTCCCCGGGTGTGATGTAGCACGTTTCCTGGAAGGTGCTCCCCCCCTTGGTGTCCTGCATCGCCTTGACGATAAAAGCGGTCGTGAGGCCGGTGTAGATGGGGACGTCCTCCCGGAGGTAAGATAAATACCCGGTATGGTCTACATGGGCGTGGGAAAGAAGCACGCCCCGCGCTTCTACTTCCCTGAAGAGAGGATGGCTTGCGTGCCTGGCCCAAAGGCCCGGCAGTTCCAGGTCGGGCCGGTAGAGCCCTTTCAGCGGCGGCAAAAGACCGAGCGCAAGGTGGTCGGCAACGCCAAAGATGGAACGCGGGTTCAGAAACTCGTCGAAAAAGCGGCCCTCCGCCCCGAAGTTCAGGCCGAAGTCGAAAAAAAGGGCTGTTTGATCGGCCTCGAGAAGAATCTTGTTCCCCCCGATACAGTTCACACCGTCGTAAAAGGTCAGCGACACCACCGGGCTCCCCTCCCCGTCCGGATTGCAGCAGCCTTAACCCTCTCCAATCAGGTGAAATATGCTCTCCCCGTAAGGGTTTCGGTCTCTTGACGTCCGGTTCAGCACCGGCCTTTTAAACTCCTGCACAATTTTCAGGCCGGAGCGCGCCGCGATCTCGGGGTAAAGCCTGCAAGTATCATTGGCTACAATAAAAATATGAAAGTCTTCGGCCAGGTATTTCCGGCAGTTGATTAAAACATCGCTTATCCCCTGGAGATAGTCCTCCCTCGCCTGCAAACCCTTGCCTTTGCTCGCAATCCCGATTTCTCTGGTTTCCTGCCTGGGAAAACCGAAGAAATCGTAAGCGTATTCATGCTGCTCGTGATAGTTGAGCTGCCCCAGATAGGGCGGCGACGTGAAGATGCCTCGAATCTTATGTCTCAAGAGCAAGCGGTAAAATTCGGGGTTGCGCCTTTTCACTGCATCAAAAATGTCAAGCTCCCGGGAATCGCCGGCGATAACAGAGAAACAGCACTTCGTTTTCAGGGCGCTGAATTCCCGGAGCCTTTTCACGGTATCTCTTGCATATTTCCTGAACATCTTCGCCATCGAGAAAACCGGGCGGCAAATTTTCTTGTGCTTGTAACAATAATAGGGCGCGCCCGCCGGTTTGCCCAACCGCTCCAGCTGGTAATGAGGAGTGGCCCTGCATGAGCGCAGGGTCCTGGAGAGGATGAGCACCAGCAGCCTTTTCTCTTCTTCCGAATCAATTCTCTCGAGGACCTCCTTGGCGGCGAGGGCCTCTTTTAAGACATGAGCGCTAAACCAGGTGTTTAAAAACTCGGACCCGGTGACCCGCTCCCTGGGATTCATGTTGTATGCGCCCGCCAGGGAGTTGAAAGCAGCTCTCACCTTTTCCACAGGCCCTGATGCATGGCGCTCCTCATCCACGAAACCGTGCGCAAGCCGGTATTTATATTCCGGCGAGGGGAAGTGTGTCTTATTAAAAGCAGCAATAAGTTCGTCCAGCTTCGCCTCAAATTCGTTGACCTTGGATTGGCGGCGCTGCACTTCAATTGCTTCTGCCGTCTGCTCGGCCCGGTCGAGTACGGAACTTAAATCGTAATCCTGGAGTTTTGCCCCGGCAATCAAGCAGTTAAAAACGGAAACATCAATCCCTACCGCATGGATCCCCAGCTCGTTTGCCTGGACGAGGGTCGTCCCCGACCCCGCAAAGGGATCGAGGACAATGTCCCCAGGCCGGAAGTATGCCTGCTTTTTAAAACCGTCGGTTTTTTGATCCAGAAAATATTCCACCAGTTGCGGAATAAACTTGCCTTTATATGGGTGCAGCCTGTGCACGTGCTTTGTCGTGTCCCTTTCTTTGACATCGGAAAAAGATAGCTTCCAGTTGATGTCATCCCCCAGGCGCTCCTCGTATTTTCCCCGCAGCTGCCCCAGGTACTGCTCGTAATAGCGCTTGAGCTCCGCGACGTGCACCACTGTCTTGCCGTTGCGCCGGTGCTTCCTGATCTTGCCGTACTGGATCAGGTAGCTGATATTCGAGGCGGTAACATCCTTTTTTGTGAACTCTGCAGCCCAGCCGGCCGCATCCTCAAGCGTCAGGTAGTCCATTTGAAGCCCCCCCCAACTCCGGCCCTTGAATCTCCCCCTTGCCATGCAGCCTCTCCCCCGGCCCGCGCCTATCCGCCCTGAAAATATGATCCGGTTATCCTTGCGCTTGCTCTCGATTCCGCTAAGGATAAGCGGAGGCAGATTCGGCGCCCGCCGGGTGGAATTCGGCGCCCGCTTGTGGGTGCTATCGAAATATTTCGCCAAAGATGCGAAAAATGCCTTCATGTTTTATTT
>DAOURU010000075.1 GCA_030627585.1 Bacillota bacterium | reverse complement strand
GCCTCGCCGGCGACAAAGCGCCTCCTTTTTCTCTCGCATCTGGATGTCGTCCCTCCGGGCAGCGGGTGGAGCTTCAACCCCTTCGGAGGGGAAATCGAAAACGGGTTCGTCCACGGGAGAGGAGCCCTCGACTGCAAGGGTATGGTAGCAGCCCAGGCAGCCGCCTTCCTCGCCCTGGCGCGGGAACAAGAAAGGCGGCCCCTGCGGGGAACCCTCGTTTTTGCTGCGGTTGCGGACGAAGAAAAGGGGGGAAGGCGCGGGATCCAGCACCTGCTCAGACACCACCGGGAGAAAATTGCGGCAGATTTTGTGATCAACGAAGGAGCAGAGGAGCCCCTGAATCTGAGAAAGCAAAGTGTTTACTTCATCCAGATTGGGGAAAAGGGTCTCGCCTGGAGCACACTGAGGGCGCGCGGCACCGCGGCGCACGGGTCCCTTCCCAGTCTCGGGAGAAACGCCATCATGGCGATGGCGCAGGCGGTGAAAAACATGGGAGACTACCAGCCCGAAATCGTCCTCCTTCCCGAGGTGAGCCGACTGCTGAACACACTCGCCCAAATTAAGGGGTGGAAAGAGCCGGTCACCCCGGAGAACCTTTCCCATTTCCTCGCGGCCTGGGAGGACCGGGGTTTTGCCGCCACCCTCCACGCCATGACCCGCCTCACTATGTCTCCCAATGTCATTCGAGGCGGCGTGAAAACCAACATCATCCCCGATTCGTGTGAGGTCAATGTAGATGTCAGGGTCCTGCCGGGACAGGACCGGGAGTATGTGCTGGGAGAGCTGCGCAAGTGCGCAGGAGAAAATATCGAAATCGAAATGCCCAACTACCGCGCCCCCTCTTTTTCGCCCCTCCGTTCACCTTACTATAAAATTGTCGCAGAGGCCATAAAAGATGTTTGGAAAGAAGCTGCAGATCTCAAAGGGGACAGAGCGGTCCGGGACGCCGCCTGCCTCCCCATGATTTCTTCAGGCGCCACCGATTCCCGCTTTCTGCGCGCGGCGGGTTTTCCCTGTTACGGGGTAGCAGTTCTCGCTCCCGACTTTCCTCCGGAACTGCGGGTCACAATTCACGGTGCCGACGAACGCATCGACATCAAAAGCCTCCGCCTGTTTACCCGGTTTTTTATCACCCTGGCCCGGCAATACCTCGCCTAACCTCCCCCCTTTTTTTGGTTGACAGAATCCGCAACGGGGAAAGTCCTGCCCGTAGCGCCACCCCGAAAATCAATTATGTAAGCCCCAGCGGATTTCCCACCCGCCGTATTCCTTCACAGGGCCTGGAGGCGCGCACCTGGCAACCCTTCAGGTCCTCAAAAGAAAACGCTATTTCAACAGTTCCGCCAAGGGTCCGAACAGGGCCTCGATAGCCTTCATGGGGTTGGGAAGAGTGGCTCCCAGCGCCTGCGGGATGCTTAAGGCCATGCCGATCGCCAAGAACACCGAAAAGGCCGCCAGTTCGCGCCACATCTTCTTTTTCACCAAACCCGGCACCTCAAAGAGGATAATTCCGATGAACAACAAAACCAGCAGCGCGATCATGTTTTTTTGTCCTCCTTGAAAATCTGCTTTTATCCAAAACTATTCTTCGGGGAGGTAGGGCTGTCTGGTTAAAAGACCGGTGGTCCTGATGTGTGTTTTCACGCTGATGTTAACCTCCGCCCGGGCAAATTCCCGGTCCCACCGGTTTTTCAATTTCCGCCATTCCTTTTTGTACTTCCGGTGGAAAGCATCCCCGAAGCCGAAGATGTCCACACCGTACCCCCGCTGGGCTTTCTTTAAAGATATGGCAGCTCTCTTTTGAATCTCCTCGGCCATCGCGCCTTCCAGTGCTTTAATCTTCCCAGGTTTAGCCAGATCCTTGCGGCTCTGCTGTTCCAGCATGTCCCCTTCTGCCTCTATCACTACATTAAACAGCAGGCGTTCCCCGTCGTATTGCGGCACAATTTTTGTCTTTGCCCGCCTGATTTTGATGGATACCTCTTTCTCCGGCTCGCCCGGGCTGGGAACAACGGCGATAATACCTCTCCTTGCCTCTCCCTTCAGCCAGAGTAATCCCCTGGTTTCATGTTCATCCAGCCACCCGATCAGTTTATCCTCCCTAAACACCGCCACCCCGGTAAGCTCCACCTGTTTCTGATTGGAGGGCTGCTTTTCCCGGCCCGGCCCCAGGGTAGTTCCCGCTCTCTTCACCTCCACCCGGGTGGCTACCGGCTGCACCCCTTTGCTTGCCAGCATTTCGTCGAATTCTCTGGACGAAACCGAGTAGCCGAGTTTCATCCGCGCCAGAAAGCTGGCGGCCTGCGCCGAAGTCTTCTCCAGAGCGGAATGGCTTTCCAAAAAATCCTTAGCCTCTCCTTTGGCCACCATCAACCATATTGTTTCTCGCGGTTGCCGGTTGCGGTGAAAGAAGTTCGTCACCATCCGTGTTCCTTCTCTTGCCATTTCTTCCCCGATGACCAGAATCATGTTATGGCCCCAGTAGACCTCACGGGGGACCTTCGTCTCCAGGTGCATCTCGGCATCCTCAATCGTCTCGCCCTCCGCCCAGACCACCAAACCGGCAGGAACATCCCCTCCCCCGCCCCCTCCCCCGCCGGCGGCAACAAAAGCACTGGGCCTGGCGATCTGCACGGTCAGCCGGATCCGGCCATCGGCCGTCCGGTCGACACCGGTTCCCAGAACAATCGCCAGCTCGGGCAGTTCCTTACGGTCCCAACAGCCTCCCAGAGGTCCGGTTAAAAAGATCAAGATCAGCAGGACGGAGATCTTCTTAATCAACTCTTCTTCCCTCCCTTACCTCCGGCCAGGGCAACGATCAGCAGCACCAGCGGGATCCCCAACTCAAAGACGAGAGCATAGGGGGGGAAGACCCTGCCCAAAAAATCAAACAGGACCACAGTATTCTCACAAAGGAGCGCTAAAGCCACCAGGATCACTCCCACCGGCGCCACCAGGGGGCGGTAATTCTTAAGCCCCAGCAACTGGGCGCTGCCTAAAACGGCGGCGTAGTAAAACACCCCGATTTTTGCAAACCCCCCAAGCATCCAGACCGCTACAACGGCAGCCTCCAGCCGTTCCAGAAAATTGGCGATGGAAACCACCCGGACCGCGTTGTAAGCGGGAAAAATCCAGGCGCGGGTCAAGTTGGGACCAAAAACAGCCAGGGAAACCAGTACGCTTACCAGAAGAAAGAAGCCGGTGATGAGAACGGCCCGCGCCGCCACCCGGTAGGCCTCCTTTGGCCTGTTCAGAAAAGGAATGATCATGGCAAAGGTAACATTTTCCCCCAGCCAGCTTACAGGCACAGCCGCCCCTTTCAAAATAGGGACCAGACCGGTGTCCAAAACCGGCAGCAGCCGGGCCACCTTCATATCTTTAGCAGATAGGATAAAAATAACGCACAGCAATCCCAGGATAAGGGGCAGAAACAACTGGTTGTACCGGACTAATACCTCCAGCCCGCTGCGGACCGCATAAGCTGCCACGAAAGTCCCTGCAATGAAAAACACTAAAAAAGGCGTATCGGGCAAAATGGTAATACCTAAAAAAGCTCCAAACTCATCCAGGATGAAGGCATTTGTATGTAAAAACCACCAGATATACAAAAGACCGACAACTTTCCCCGGCACCCTTCCCAGAATTTCCTCCGCGTATTCAAACAGGGTTTTCCCCGGGAAACGGAGGCTCAGGCTCACCACCAGGCGGGCAATCAGCAGCCCTACCAGGGTAGCAACGATGACCGACAGCCAGGCATCCTGGCTGGCTAACTTCGCGACAACGGAGGGTACGGTAAGGACGGCAGTCGGCAAAACAAGAGCGATCATCAAGAACACGGCCTGTTTGCTGTCAATTTTACCCCGCTCTAACATAGCGACACCCCTTATCTTTTCGGTCGGGTTTCCGGGGGGGTCGGCTTTAGCCCCGGGATCTGTCTTTTCTGCTCCTGCCTGGCGATCAGGCGGGGACGGGTGAACATCGCCCACAACGGCACCCGGAAAATTACATCTTTCAGGTCAACGGCGGTGGTGGGAACGATAGGGGAGAGGTAGGGAACCCCGAAGGAGCGCAGTGCGCAAAGGTGGATGCCGATGACCGCCAGCCCGCTGATCAAGCCGAGTAAGCCCAGGACGGCTGATAGGACCATCAAGGTGAAGCGCAACATGCGAAAGGCAATGCTGGCACTGTAAGCGAAAGTAAAGGAGGTGATACCGGTAAAGGCCACCACAATAATGGTGGACGAAGCCACAAGGCCGGCCCGCACGGCAGCCTCCCCGAGGACCAGGGCGCCCACGATGCTCACCGCCACGCCGATCGGCCGCGGCAGGCGGATTCCGGCCTCCCTTAATGCCTCAAAAACAAGCTCCATAATCAGCACCGCAATGAAAACCGGAAAAGGGACCGGCTCCCGCTGCCCGGCGATACTCAAAAGAAGCGGAGTGGGGAGCAGTTCATGGTGGAAGCTGGTCAAGGCAATGTACAGCGAGGGCAGCACAAGCGAAACCGCCATGCTCGTAAACCGGACCAGCCTTATCGCCGAGGTATACAGGAACCGCTCGTAATAGTCCTCGGGTGCGTGGAGATGCTCGACAAACAGGTTGGGTACGGTCAGAACGAAAGGGGTTCCGTCCACCAGGATCGCCACCCGCCCTTCCAGCAGCATCGCTGCCACCCGGTCCGGCTTTTCAGTATGGTTGACGGTGGGAAAAGGGCTCCAGGGGTTATCTTCGATCAGTTCCTCGATGTTGCCGCTTTCCAGGATGCCGTCGACCTTAATTCTTTCCAGCCGGCTCATTACTTCCGCCACCAGCTTGTCGTTGGCGATGCCTTCGATATATGCTACGGCCACGTCGGTACCGGTAACCTCGCCCAGCCTCAGGGTCTTAATCTTCAGGCTGGGGCTTTTTATTCTCCGCCGGACGAGCACTATATTGGTCCGCAAGGTCTCGATAAATGATTCCCGCGCCCCCCTGACCGTCGGCTCCGCCACCGGGTCGGTAATGGCACGCGAGGCCCAACCCCTTGTCCCGTTGATAATGGCGCATGCGTGCCCGTCCACCAGCAAAACGCTATCCCCCGACAGGATGGCCCGGATGACATCCCGCATTTTACCTGTTTCCTGAAACTCGTTTACGCACAAGCCCCGCTGTTTAATGAAATCCAGGGCCCGGCCCTTGGTAATCTCCTGGCCGGGCGCAGCCATCGGCACTTCCAGGGCCAGTGCCTTCGTTATTTGATCACCGATCTGTTCTTTGTCCGCCAGGCCGTCCGTGTAGATCAGGGCCAGCCTGATCTGCTCGTTCTGGGCAAAAACAAACTCCCGGTAAATAACATCACTGCAGTTATTTAAAATGGTTTTGATTTGCTGAAGGTTGGTTTCCAGGTCCGGGCTTAAAACCTGGTCTTTCCATGCTGCGCCTGAAAGGCCGGCGTCTTCGGGTTGACCTGCCGAAAGTTTGCCCCGGCCTTTGCTTTTGCCCCGGCGCAGGGATCCGGCTCTTACCGGTTTGAGAAAGGCGGTCATTTGCCACTCCCTCCCAGCTGCAGGCAAGCTGATGAATCCAGGCATGCTTTACGTATATTTTTAACCAGCCAAGTTGTTTTATACCATGCGGGCTGGAGCGCCCCCGACGGCAACCTCCGCTGGCAATTTACTACAAATCGGGAAAAAAGAAATCCCGCAATTCCTTGCGGGACAAGGACTTCAACCGGAGCTGAAGGTCGGATTTTTACTGTTATTCTTCACCGCGCCGGCTTCAAATAACCGTCCAGCTTCAAACTCTCCACGCCTTATCATATCAATGGAACATCTAAGATTCCCGTCCGGGAACCTGCACCCCCGTTGTGACCTTACATGGAGCGCCGCCGCAAGGTCCTGATAGATACTTCATGGTCGCCGAGGATTTCCCGAATAGACCTGTTTTCTTCTCTGATTTCGTTAATGGTTAACTCAATACGATCCTGGCCTTTTCGCAGTTCCTCCTGCCCCTGCCGGAGCTCAGTTACTTCCTGGCGCAGCAGGGATCGGCCATTATGTGGCGAAGAAACAACTAAATAAGCGGAATGACCAGACGACAAAAGAACG
>DAOURU010000202.1 GCA_030627585.1 Bacillota bacterium | reverse complement strand
TTCTGTCACTTTCTTGCCCCGCACAAGATCTGCCACCTGCCGCACTTTACGCGGGGAAATCCAAATATAGCGTGCAACTGCCCGTGCCTCCACGATCTTCACCCCTTCTACTTGAGTGACGTTGAGCGTTCTGTGTGGGCCCCGTGGCCGCGAAAGATCCGGGTGGGCGCAAATTCGCCCAATCTATGCCCGACCATATCTTCAGTAATATAAATGGGAACGTGTCTCCGCCCATCATGAACGGCAATTGTATGTCCAACCATCTCGGGAAAAATGATCGATCGCCGCGACCATGTTTTAATTACCCGCTTTGCGCCCTTTTCGTTCAGCTCTGTAATTTTTTTCAACAGTTTTGGTTCGCAATAAGGCCCTTTTTTAAGAGAACGGTCCACTCGTTCCTTCCCCCTTAAGACGCCTCTTACTTGGTGCGTCGTTTGATGATCATTTTATCTGAAGCTTTTTTCTTCTTGCGCGTCTTCGCCCCCAGTGCAGGCTTGCCCCATGGAGTTACAGGGTTCCGTCCAATCGGAGACTTTCCTTCTCCGCCGCCATGGGGGTGATCCGCCGGGTTCATCACAACGCCGCGTACTGTCGGTCTGATCCCAAGCCAGCGCGATCTTCCGGCTTTCCCTAAAGATACATTTTCATGATCGAGGTTGCCTACCTGACCGATCGTTACTTTGCAGTCAAGATGAATAAGACGCACTTCGCCCGAGGGCATCCGGATGTGTGCATAGGTACCCTCCTTCGCCATTAGTTGGGCTGCCGCCCCCGCCGACCGTATCAACTGAGCGCCGCGGCCCGGTTTCAGTTCAATATTATGAATCATCGTACCGACAGGAATATTCTTCAAAGGAAGCGCGTTCCCGGGTTTGATATCCGCCCCGGCGCCGGAAAGAACCCGATCTCCTACTTTAAGTCCTAAGGGGGCCAGGATATAGCGTTTTTCCCCATCAACGTAATGGAGCAAAGCAATATTTGCCGAGCGGTTGGGATCGTATTCCAGGGTTGCTACTTTGGCGGGAATTCCGTCTTTATCCCGCTTAAAATCGATGTTCCGGTAAAAACGTTTGTGTCCCCCGCCGCGGTGGCGAACGGTGATCCGGCCCTGGCGATTACGCCCCGCCTTTTTTCTTAGAGGTTCAAGCAGAGAGCGTTCCGGTTCTACGTCACTTAATTCCTCAAAGGTCACAACGCTCATCTGGCGCCGGCCCGGAGAGGTGGGTTTAAACTTTTTAATTGCCATACTTTTCCCTCCTTCCATCCACTACTTAAAAATCCTGACAGATCTCCCCATCCTAGAGCATTCCTTCGAAAATTTCGATTTTATCCCCGGGACGCAAAGTAACAATTGCTTTCTTGCGGTCCGGAGTGCGGCCCCAATACCGGCCGACTCGCTTATTCTTGCCTTTTACAATTGCAGTATTCACAGCCAGGACCTTGACCTTAAAGAGATCCTCAATGGCCTTCTTAATTTCAATTTTAGTTGCTTGTTTTTCTACGTAAAAGGTGTATTTATTTTGCTGCTGCGCCAGGTTAACCGATTTTTCCGTCACAACCGGCTTAATAACCAGATCCTGGGGCCTCCGCATCGGCCAACACCTCCCCGACCCTGGTAAGAGCGTTTTTCGTCAGAACAACTTTATCCGCTCCCAGAATCTCATAAGGATTCAACTGGCCGGCAGGCGCAAGTCGAACTTCAGGCAAATTTCGAGTTGCCCTTTCTAAAAGCGGATCTGGTGCTTCCGTAACGAATAAGGCCCGCTCCCTGATGCCGAGGGCATTCAGGAGTCTGACGACCTCCCGCGTTTTCGGCGCCTCAAGCCGGAAATCCTCAATCACCACCAGATCTCCGGCCTGGGCACGGGCGGAAAGCGCCGATTTTACAGCCAAACGGCGCATTTTTCGAGGAAGGGATTGAAGGTAGTTCCGGGGCTTCGGCCCAAAAATAATCCCGCCCCCGCGCCAAAGAGGAGAACGGATGCTTCCAACACGGGCGCGTCCTGTTCCTTTCTGGCGCCAGGGTTTACGCCCCCCGCCTCGTACCTCGCCGCGCTTTTTCGTTGCCGCAGTACCCCGACGCTGGTTAGCCAGGTGCCGTACAACAGCCTGGTGGAGAAGAGATTTTTTCACCGGGACCCCGAAAACATCATCCCGGAGATCCAGATCTCCAACCTGAGTTCCTTCTGCATTATATAAGGCAGCTTTAGGCATTTCTCTTGTCCCCTTTCCGGCTATCGCAGCGAATTTCTAATCAATAAAAGTCCCTTCCGGGGCCCCGGCACCGCACCCTGCAACAAGAGGAGATTGCGGTCCGGATCTACTTTAACAACCTTTAAATGATGTACGGTCACAGTTTCTCCCCCCATCCTCCCGGGCAGCTTCCGTCCTTTAAAAACCCGGGCCGGCCCCTTCGCTCCCAGCGAACCAGGCCTGCGGTGGTACTTGGAACCGTGCTTCATGGGGCCCCGCCGGAAACCATGTCTTTTAATGCCCCCTGCAAAGCCCTTTCCTTTAGAAGTCCCGCGCACATCTACATAATCGCCGGGGTTGAAAATGTCAACCCGGACCTCCTGCCCAACTTCATAGCGGTCAAGCTCTCCCACGTCCACCCGAACTTCCCGGAGTAAGCGGTGCGGCTTTAATTTGCGTTGGGTAAAGTGGCCGCGTTCCGGACGGTTTAAATCTTCACTGCGCACTTCTTCAAAACCTAACTGGAGGGCAGCATAACCATCCCGCTCCGGGGTGCGCTTCTGTACCACAATACAGGGGCCTGCTTCAATTACGGTAACAGGAACCGCCTTCCCTTCTTCGCCAAAAATTTGGGTCATACCAGCTTTTCTTCCAAGAATACCTTTGGGCAACACTTTCACCTCCAAACCCCCAACCATCCCGGGTTTTAAAGTTTAATCTCAATGTCAACTCCTGCGGGAAGGTCAAGACGCATGAGAGCATCAATTGTTTTTGGAGTCGGTTCTAAAATGTCAATCAGCCGCTTATGAGTGCACATCTCGAACTGCTCCCGTGAATCTTTATTTACATGAGGAGACCTCAAAACAGTAATGATATTCTTTTCCGTTGGAAGCGGAACGGGTCCCGAAATTGAGGCCCCTGTTCTCCGCGCCGTCTCTACAATCTTTTGCGCAGACTGGTCGAGTATTTTATGGTCGAAAGCCCTGAGCCTGATGCGAATCTTCTGGCGCGCCACTCTCATCCCTCCTTAGCAGACCTGGGCGCGGCATGGGCTGCGTAAAAGAACCCAGCCGCCAAAAAGTTTTATTCCTCCACCCCGGTGACCACGCCCGCTCCTACCGTCCGGCCTCCTTCGCGGATGGCAAAACGGAGTCCTTCTTCAATGGC
>DAOURU010000224.1 GCA_030627585.1 Bacillota bacterium | reverse complement strand
TGACCGGGCGAGCTTTAAACCTGAATTGGAAAAGGCCTCCCTTGCTTTGCTCAAGAACTGCCGGGGGATCCTGGAAGAATACCTGGCCCGCGATCCCGCATTTGGTCGAGCACTTAAACCCTATCCCGCTGCTCCTAAGGCCCCCAGGGTTGCGAGAATGATGGCTGCTGCCGCAGCACGCGCCGGGGTGGGGCCGATGGCGGCTGTTGCGGGAACGGTTGCGGAAGTAGTGGGCCGGGGGCTGCTCCGATATGCAAAAGAGGTTATCGTGGAAAACGGCGGGGATATTTTTTTGAAAACCTTTTCACCTCGAACAGTAGGAATTTTTGCGGGAACTTCTCCCTTGTCGGAAAGGGTCGGACTTCTCATTCACCCCCACCCCGGTTTTTGCGGGATTTGCACCTCTTCCGGCACTGTGGGGCCTTCTCTCAGTTTCGGGGAGGCGGATGCCGCGGTTGTAGTGAGTTCGACGGCGGTCCTCGCAGACGCCGCAGCAACAGCGCTGGGCAACAGGATTCAAACCGAGGCGGATTTTTCAGGTGCACTTGCTTTTGCCTGCCAAATTAGGGGCGTGAGGGGTGCGCTGGTTATTCAAGGAACGAAACTCGGGGGGATGGGGGATATCGAACTGGTTCCCCTCCCCAAATAAAAAGTCTATGTATAATAAAGTATAAATTGCGGGAAATGCAGAGTTTTGTTAGAATTTTATTGGGGTGTCGCGTTTATGCGGAATAAAATCCGCCAGGCGGAGCTTGTCCGGTTGCTGGTAGATTGGATTCGAAAGCAAGGAGAGAAGGCAAGAACCGCCGGAGTGGTTTTCGGCTTAAGCGGAGGGCTTGATTCTGCGGTGGTGGGAGCCCTGTGCAAAAGGGCTTATCCCGATACTTCTTTGGCGCTCATTTTGCCGTGTTACAGCAGTCCCCAAGACCGGGGGGACGCGGAGCTGGTAGCGGAGACCTTCCAGTTAAATACAAAAGTAATCAACTTAGATGAAATCTACGATGACTTGTTAAAGAAGCTGGATGTTCCTGCTATTGAAGCTCAAGCGGGGCTGCACCGCATGGCCCTGGCCAACTTAAAACCGCGCCTCCGGATGCTGGTTTTATATTACTACGCGAATCTCAACAATTATCTCGTTGTAGGCACCGGCAACCGGAGCGAACTCACTGTAGGGTATTTTACAAAATACGGAGATGGGGGGGTTGACCTGCTCCCCTTAGGGAGCCTTGTTAAAAGCCAGGTAAGGGCTTTAGCATCATACCTGGGTGTCCCCGAGAAAATCATTGTCAAGCCGCCCACTGCCGGTTTATGGGAAAATCAAACCGATGAAGGGGAAATGGGATTTTCCTATGCTTTGCTTGATCGATATCTTTTGGAGGGTGAAGCTCCTCCTGAAATAAAAGAAAAAATCGAGGAAATGAGGCAACGAAGTGAACATAAAAGAACAACGGCGCCTGTTCCGCCTTTTAAAATCTGACAGGGAGAGATGGTGATACTATGGCAGGTCACTCTAAATGGGCTAATATAAAGCACCGCAAGGCGAAAGTTGACGCCCAGCGAGGCCGCATTTTTACAAAGCTGGGGCGTGCCATCATTGCCGCCGCCCGGCAGGGAGGCGGGGATCCGAATGTCAACCAGGCCCTTAAACTCGCCATTGCACGGGCGCGGGAAGTGAATATGCCGGTGGAAAACATCAACCGTGCCATTATACGGGCGACGGGTGAAATGGACGGAATAGATTTTGAAGAAGTAACTTATGAAGGCTACGCTCCAGGCGGCGTAGCTCTTCTCTTGAAAATTTTGACCGATAACCGCAACCGGACGGCTTCCGAAATTCGTTACATATTCTCCAGACATAACGGGAGTTTAGGGGAAACAGGTTGTGTGGCGTGGATGTTTGAGATGAAAGGTTTTCTCGTCATTCCTAAAGAGAATATTCACGGTGATGCAGAGGAATTAATGCTCATTTTGATCGAAGCAGGAGCCGAGGATGTTAAAGAAGAGGGGAGCACCATCGAAGTGGTTACTGCCCCTCAAGATTTGGAAAAGGTCAAGGATATGCTTTCCGAGCAGGGGATCAAATTTTCCCTTGCCGAAGTTACGATGGTACCCCAGGTAACGGTTCCCCTGAGCGACCCTGAAACCGTAGAAAAGGTCTTAAAGCTTGTTGATGCTTTAGAGGACCATGATGATGTCCAGCACGTTTACGCTAATTTTGATATCCCGGAAGAAATTCTAAATGAGGTAGAACAAGCAAAATAAAAAATTTTTATGAAATCTATACATAGATTCCGGCTGGCTGGAAATATTTATAAGTAAAACCATCTTATAAAGGGATGTGGACGATGTTAGGTAAGGGATTCCGGGTTCTTCTCTACGGATTTATCCTTGTAGCGCTGGCCGGAAGCTTGCGTCTTCTGAACGAGCAGGTAACTCTCAGGCGTCCCCTTTCCCCTGAGACGAAAATTTCTGCCAGGACGGTTTATGCCCTTTGTGATCACGAAGTTAAATCTCAGGTTGACAAACAAAAAGAAATGAGTTTAATGGATTTGCGCAAGGTCTATTCCCCCAGGGAGGGATGGCGTTCCAGGTATATCGGAAAGGATCTGGTTTTTACCCGCACGGAACAGGGGTTCTGTCCGGCGTGCCAGAAAAAGACTCACCTGGGTGAAAAAGGGGGTTATGTGGCGGTTGTCCGGGGCCCTGCAGGGATCGATGGGGGGATCGTGAAGGTAACGAAAATCAGGATTACTAACCTTCCTTCGGAGCTTCAAGAGCAGGTCCGGGCGGGGCGGCTTGATTTGCCGGATGAAGAGGCTCTGCTTCAGATCCTCGACAGCCTGGAAGAGGCGCGGGAAACGAATGAGTGACACTTACGGAGTTTAATTTATTTTTCCCCACCAGTTTAAACTGGTGGTTTTATATTTATGGGCCCCGAAAAATGCTGGAGAAATGCTGTGATTTGAAGGGAATCCGTGATAAAATCTGT
>DAOURU010000118.1 GCA_030627585.1 Bacillota bacterium | reverse complement strand
TCCTCTTTTACTCCCGCCGATTAAATTTTATTTCCGGTTATTCTTGAACTGAAAAGTTTGCTTTGTTATTTTGATCCCGTTTTTTTATTTTGCTTGCGCCGCCGGCCGGTTTTGGGCGGAAAAACGCCGGGGAGTGCTCGCGGCCGCCGTGTTGCCTGCGCGGTTATCTTTATAAAAAGCACGCGATATGGTAGAATAATTAAAATGCGGTAAGAGATCGGGAAGTTGAGGTTAACTTGATTGGATAGAGGATGGAAAGCGCTTGAGAAACGAACAGAAAGCGCGGCGGGGACGGCGGGGTTCCGGCAGTTTGAAAAAGACCCGGCGGAGGGCTGGCCCCCTCTTGTCGCCGGTCTGCTGGCGCACGCCGCGCAGAACTATTTGGGCTTCCACGTTCCGGGCCATAAACAGGGAAGGGGGGCCTGGCCGGCATGGCGGGACCTGCTGGGGGAGGAGGTCTTTCGCCTCGACCTGACAGAGCTGCCGGGGCTTGACAACCTGCAGGCCCCCGAGGGGATCATTCGCTCCGCAGCAGCAGCTGCGGCTGCTGTTTTTGGATCGCAAGAGACCTTTTTTTTGGTAAATGGCACAACGGCGGGCATATTGGCCATGCTGCTCGCCACCTGCGGGCCGCGGGATCAGGTGCTTGTACCCCGGGTGTGTCACCAGGCAGTAATACACGGTTTGATTTTAAGCGGGGCAAGCCCTTTTTATTTGCCCGTTCATGCCCACCCGACATGGGGCCTGCCCGGGGTTTTAAAAACGGAAGATTTGCTGCCTGCCCTGAGTTCCCCGGCACCGCCGGCGCGCGCCCTGGTGCTCATTCATCCTAATTATTACGGCCTTGCGGGCGCCCTTGAAGCCCAGATTCAGAGCGCCCGGGCAAAGGGGCTTGTTACGCTGGTAGACGAGGCCCACGGCGCCCATTTTTGTGCCGGAGCTCCTTATCCTGTTCCAGCCTTGAGGGCGGGCGCGGATCTTGTCGCCCAGGGGGCGCACAAGGTGCTGGGAGCCTTTACGCAGGCCGCTTTTCTGCATCACCGGGGGACCATCCCCGACCCCGGGAAACTCCGGCAGGCCCTCCGGTTGCTCCAGTCAAGCAGCCCTTCCTACCTCCTCCTGGCATCCCTGGATGTGGCACGCTGCCAGTTTTTCAGGGAAAAAAAGGAATGGGAGGAGGTAGCCTCTTGGGGCCTGGAACTCCGGCGCAAGATTTCTCGAATTCCCGGCTTTTTTGCGCCTGGAGAGGAAGTAAAAGAGGTCCCGGGAGTCGCCGCTTTCGATCCCGCCCGTTTAATCGTCAATGTGAAGGGATTGGGGATCACGGGTTTTGCCGCGGCTGCCTGGCTGCGCCGGGAGCGGCGCATCCTGGTGGAACTGGCGGACTTTCAGAATATTGTATTTGTTCTGGGGCCGGCCGATTTCAAGTTCGAGGGCGACTTGCTCGAGGGCCTGACCGCCCTGGCCGCCGCTTGCAGTTGCGGAGGAAAAACGCAGGCGGCAGGTTGCCCGGAGCCGCCTCTTTCCCCTTTGCCCCGCCAGTTTATGACACCGCGCGCGGCCTTTTTTGCTCCCCAGCGCGAACTTCCCCTGGCGGCGGCGCAGGGGAAAATTGCCGCCGAGGTTGTGGCGCCCTATCCCCCCGGTGTTCCCATTCTTTGCCCCGGCGAGGAAATTAATGCGGAGGCGCTTGCCTATCTCGCGGCCTGGTCGGAAGCGGGAGGGGTTTGGCCCGGCCGGGAAAAGGGAACGATTAAAATAGTGGCAGGGAGTTGAGGTTTTGAGGGAGCAAGGGAAGCTGATTACTTTTGAGGGGCCTGACGGGGCCGGAAAAACGACCCAGGTGAATTTGACGGCAGCCGCCCTGGAGGCGCAAGGCTATTCCGTTCTGGTGACGCGCGAACCCGGAGGAACGCTTCTTTCAGAAGCCGTGCGCGGCCTCCTTTTAGACCCCTCTTTCCGGGAAATGACCCCGGCTGCGGAGGCCCTTCTCTATGCAGGTGCCCGGGCACAGTTGGTCAGGGAAGTAATTATGCCGGCCCTTGCTGCGGGTTATGTTGTTTTGTGCGATCGTTTTGTGGATTCCAGCCTGGCGTACCAGGGGTACGGGCGGGGGGTTGATTTAGATCTGCTGCGGGCGATTAATATCTTGGCTTTAAATGATTTGGGACCCTTTTTTACAATTCTGCTCGATTTAGAGCCGGAACAGGGTTTGCGGCGCTCGCGGGGGAGGGGAGCCGGCGACCGGCTGGAGCAAGAAGACATTTTCTTTCACCAGCGGGTGACGAAGGGTTACCGGACCCTTGCCCGTACTGCTTCGGAACGCATCAGGGTTGTAGATGCACGAGGCAAACCGGAGGAGGTTCAGAGGCGCCTCCGGGCCTTGCTTTCTCCTTTTTTAAAGGGAGAGGAGCCGGGCGCTCCTTTTTGAAAAAGGAAGAAGCAGCCCTGCCTGTGCGGAACACGCAGACAGGCTGCTTGCACCAGGTTGGGGGTGAAATCTTGACATTCCAGAATCCGGCATCAGGCGGCCGCGCTCCTATATGGGAAGAAGAGCCTGCGGTGCGCCAGCTTCTGCAAGACCTGGTAGGTGCACAAGTCGCCCACGCCTACCTCTTTTCCGGGGGTGCCCTGGAAAGAAAAAAGGAGGCAGCTCTGTCTTTTGCGCAGGCACTCCTCTGTACCGCCCTGGAGTCCGGGGGACCGTGCGGGATTTGCCCCTCCTGCCGGGCCTGGGCGCGCCGCGCCCATCCCGATTTTCATTTTCTAGAGCCGCAGGGAAACTCGCTCAAAATAGGCCAAATCAGGGCCTGGCGCCCCTTTTTTAATTACCGTCCCCGGCTTGGAAAGCACCAGGTTTTCTTTCTGGAGGCGCCCGAACTTCTCACAGCACCGGCTGCCAACAGCCTTTTAAAGGCCCTCGAAGAGCCTTTGCCACGCACAGTCTTTCTCCTGGTAACAGGGGATTACCGCACCCTTTTACCGACACTTGTTTCCCGGTGCCGGCTTTTGATTTTCCGGCAGCAGGAGGAGGGGGCGCCAGGTCGCACTTTACAAGATCTTGCCGAACCCGCAAAGGCGGCCTCAATTACTCGGCTCCTCTGGGAGGGGAAAGAGTCTGAACTGCTGGGGGCAGTCCGCCTTTTCGGCCCGGACCGGGAAGCAGGGCGCGGCTTGCTGAATTTTGTACTCGCCGATCTTGAGCGGATTTACCGTACCCAGCGGAGCCTGATTTGCCAGGGAGCGGGGGATGCAGAAACAGGCCTCGGGCTGCTGGAATGTTTGGCAATTTTAGAGAGAGGACTTTCTTTGCTCGAAGCAAATGTCCAGGTTTCTTTGCTGCTCGCCCTTACTTTGCGAAAGGCCCAGAAGCGTCTCCAGGAACTCTCGCTGGATTTAGAACATTAAGCAAAATAAAGCAAAATATATCCTCGCGGCTGCGTTATTTTAGACGCGGACGAGGCGCATGATAAAACGGGATTACCTGCCTGCCAAACAGGCAGGGATGAAGCGAGGCGATGATTTCATGGAAAATGAGCACGAAATCCAGGAAATAAAGGATGAAAAGCAAGTCGTGCAGGAAAACCTGCAGGGAACAGAAAAAGCGACCGTTGTGGGGGTCAGGTTCCGGAGAGCAGGCAAAATTTATTACTTTAAACCGGGGGATATTCCTCTCCATCCCGGCGACCCCGTGATTGTAGAAACCGCGCGCGGCATTGAATTCGGCACCGTTGTTTTGGGCCCGCGGGAAGTGCTGCTTGAAGAGACAGTATCCCCTTTAAGGGACGTCATCCGGAAGGCGACTCCTGGAGACTGCGTGAAAGCAGAAGAGAACAGGCGGCGCGCCAGGGAAGCCTTTGTGATTTGCGGAAAAAAAATTGCTGAGCACGGGCTCCCGATGAAGCTGATTGATGTGGAATTTACCTTTGATGTGGGAAAGATTTTGTTTTATTTCACTGCCGAAGGAAGGGTTGACTTCCGGGAACTCGTAAAAGATTTAGCCGCAGTATTCCGAACCCGGATCGAACTGCGCCAGATCGGGGTGAGAGATGAAGCAAAGCTCCTGGGCGGCCTCGGCCCCTGCGGGAGAGAGCTTTGCTGTAATACCTGGCTCGGGGATTTCGAACCTGTTTCGATCCGGATGGCAAAAGACCAGAACCTCTCGCTGAACCCCACCAAGATCAGCGGGATCTGCGGACGGCTCATGTGCTGCCTCAAATATGAAAACCCCCGCTATGAATCCTGCCCAAGGAGATTGGAAGAAGACGGCGAGAAAAAGCGGGGCCCCGGTGCCGGGGGAGAGGACGAAGCGCCTGAGGAGCATGAGGAATTAAAGCCGCCGGAACCAGAGAGACAACCCTGCCTGTTTGGCAGACAGGCTTGCGGAGAAAGGGACGCAGGAGAAGCTGCTCAGGAAGAGGGGTTTTAGGGATGGATGAAGGAGCAAAGGGAGTGCTCTATCTCTGCGGGACCCCGCTGGGGAACATCGAAGATGTTACCCTGAGGGCGCTCCGGGTTCTGGGCGAGGCTGCCCTGATTGCAGCCGAAGACACCCGTCGCACTCGAAAACTCCTTTCCCACTATGGAATTCATACTCCCTTGACAAGCTTCCACGAACACAATCAGCGCGAAAAGGCACCCCTCTTGTTGGCGGAACTCGAAAAGGGAAAAACGGTGGCGCTGGTAACAGACGCGGGAATGCCGGGCCTGGCGGACCCCGGCTACCTTTTGGTGCGGCAGGCCCTTGAGCAAGGATGCCTGGTAACGGTGGCACCGGGCCCTTCTGCCGCCGTTGCGGCGCTGGTGATTTCGGGGTTTCCCCCTTACCCCTTTTATTTTCACGGATTTCTT
>DAOURU010000125.1 GCA_030627585.1 Bacillota bacterium | reverse complement strand
GAAGTAATAGTAACCCGCACCGGCTCCCAGGATGAACGTGAACAAGCCTACCGGGAAGCGATTCGCTTTCTTCTGTCCCGCCTTTCTGAACAGAGTAGGAAATTCTCACAAGTACGTCAAAGTAAAGTTAAGCTGAGGGAGGGACAGGGAAGGTGAGCACTGCACTGATATATTTACGAGTGTCCACTGAGGAACAGGCCGAAAAAGGCTATTCAATAGCAGCGCAACGGGAGGAATGCAGGGCCAAGGCCCAGGAATTAGGCGCAACTGAAATAACAGAATTTGCAGACGAAGGGGTCTCGGGCTCAGTCTTAGAGCGCCCCGCCCTGGTGGCGGCGCTGGAAAAGCTTAAAGCCGGCGGCATCCGCTGGTTTATTTGTTTAGATACAAGTCGTTTGTCGCGCAGTGTGGCCCACCAGCTTTTACTGATTGATGAGATTAAAAAAGCAGGAGCAGAGTTGACCTTTGTCAACTCCAAATTCACCGATACCCCCGAAGACCGCTTCCATCTAACTGTACTTAGCGCCGTTGACGAATACGAACGGGCCAGGACCAGGCTCCGTTCTTTAATTGGCAAGAGAGCCAAGGCAAAAGCGGGGAAACTTACGCATAGTCCAGGACTGTATGGTTACCAGTTCAATAAAGAAACGGATACCCTAAGTGTCATCGAAGAAGAAGCCAAAATCATCAAACTCATGTACCAGTGGTTCGTTTCAGAGGAAAACGCCAGCCCTTACGAAATCGCAAAGCGGTTAAACGTCATGGGCATCCCAAGTCCTAAAGGCAAACAATGGAGTAAACAGACCGTGAAGCGGATTTTGGCCAACAGCGCCTGTGCCGGCACCCTGTATATCCGCCGCTATGATACTAAGGACGTCAAGTTCAATAAATATAAGCCTCCTGAAGAAAGGGTGAGTAGAAAAGAAAGACCCCGCGAAGAGTGGGTCCCTATTTCTGTCCCTGTCATTGTTGATAAAGAGACCTGGGATGCAGCCCAAAAGCGTTTTGAGAATTCCCGAAGACGCTGGCGTAGCTCCAGCACTTACCCGTATCTTCTTTCAGGCCTTATGCGGTGCGGAAAATGCGGCGCAACTATGCACGGGAATCTTGTTACGTCAAAAGGAAAGAGGAGGGCTTATTACGTCTGCACTGCGAAATCACCAGGCATACCCGGCCGAAAACGATGTAACTCAAAATTTTTAAGTGCCCCGGATGTTGAGCAAATAGCTTGGGAAAGAGTCTCCGGTTGGCTGACAAATCCGGAAAGGCTTCGCGAAGAGCTGCATGCCGCTTTCCCTGACGAGACTGCCAAGGCTTTAGAAATCGAGCTTATCACCATCGAAAAAGAATTAGTTCAAGTCTCCAAAGAACGGTCACGGGTAGCGACTATGTTCCAAAAAGATTTGATACCGGAAGTTGAAATGGAACAGCGGTTGAAGGAAATAAAGGAGCGCTGGGAGTACCTCTCGCGCCGCCGGGAGCAGATTTTAAGGGAACTTTCCCGGCACGACCTGGCGGCGCAGGAATTGGAACGGTTAGAAGAGCTTGCTGCCCAGGTTGGAGATACTCTCGATACTCTTTCTCTTGAAGAGAAAAAACGCCTGGTTAATCTCTTGATTGAAGAGATTACTGTTACCGGGAAACGTATTGACATCAAAGCCAAAATTCCCGACACTATACCCGAAACCGCAGGCATTCTCGAAACTGCTGCCACGGGTAATGGTTTCTACGGTAGACACGGCACCACATGTTTTTGATCCGAAAAACCCGGGGGTGGTTGACGAGATTGTCCATCTCGGAGATTACTGGGACGAGACCAGGCTCCTGCCTTATAAGAAAGAAGTGATTGCTGCCAACAAGCGGGTGGCGCGCCACTTTGCAACCGCATACAGCAGCCTCAGGATTGCCAAAGCAGCGCGTGAAGAAGAAAAGTCTTACCGGAGCGAAGCGATCAAACTCAATCAGTTGAATCAACTGGCAGGGGAGCTGACCCGGCAGATCTTTGGCGATAATATTCCCTGGGGGAATGGGGTGCCGGATGAGCGCCATTTATTTGCCTCGGCTCTCACACCTGCCGGGATTGTGCATTACCTTTCCACTGTTTTAGAGGGAGAGCGGCTGTTTGTTCTGAAGGGGGAGCCTGGGACGGGGAAGGAAAGCGTTCTTCAAGACTTGGCGGAATTTGCGCATCGCAGCGGGTGCAAATCGGAGGTCTACCACTGCGCTTTTGACCCGGACCAAATTGATCTGGTTGTTCTTCCGGAACAAAAAACTGCGGTTTTAAATCTTTTTCCGGAGCTTGATTTTGCTCCGGCATCTTTGCCCGGCTTGAACTTTTACCGGGAATACGATTTCGATTCCTGCCTTGATGTGGAGCATTTAAATCCTTTCCGGCAGGAGCTGGAAGAGACGCGCAAGATATTTGTGGGGGCCCTGGAGCGGGCGCTTTTCTATATTAAAAAGGCGAAAGAGGTGCATGATGAAATGGAGCAGTTCTACATTAAGGCGATGGATTTCGCGGGAGTGGAGAAGCGCCGGCAGGAGATTCTCGCCCGGATCCGGGCCTGCGCTTCAAAGCAAAAAATTAATGCTTAGATTGGCGAAATCCCCGCTTCAAGCGGGGATTTTTTCTGTATAATCTAGATGATCGCTGCTTGCCTGCAACTTTGTTTCAGATTATCTCCGATTCCGCCCCCCGATTAGGGCTGGAGAGAAAGGATTATTTCTTAGAAACGAGAAATACTTTTATAGGCGCCGAACGCCTGTCCAGTTTTGGCGGCGAGGTCGGGCGCCGGGAAGGTTTTTTAAACTAGCGAGACGGGAGTTTGGTATTCATGCCGAAAGGAATGGTTTACCTGGTGGGGGCGGGCCCCGGCGACCCGGGTTTGATCACCGTAAAGGGCCTGGCCTGCCTCCAGAAGGCGCAGACGATTGTTTACGACCGCCTTGTCAACCCCCGCCTCCTGTCCCAGACTGCTCCGGGGACAGAACTGATCTATGCGGGGAAGAGCCCCACCGGTCATACCATGACCCAACAGGAAATCAACGCCCTGCTGGTGGAAAGGGCCAGCCGGGGCGAGATTGTAGTACGCCTCAAGGGAGGAGACCCCTTTGTTTTCGGCCGGGGAGGGGAAGAAGCCGAAGCCCTGGCAGAGGCCGGCATTCCCTTTGAAGTGGTGCCCGGTATCACCTCGGCCCTTGCCGTACCGGCCTACGCAGGAATTCCGGTCACGCACCGGGATTGCGCCTCTACCCTTGCCGTCATTACCGGGAATGAGGATCCTGCGAAGGAGGATTCCGGGATCAACTGGGACGAGCTCGCAGCTGGGGCGGGAACGCTGGTCTTTCTTATGGGAATGGCAAATCTCGAACATATTGTCAGCAGGTTGATCCGCCACGGCCGCGCGCCTCAAACCCCGGTGGCTCTGATCCGCTGGGGGACCCGGGCAGAACAGCAAACTCTTACAGGCACGCTGGCAGACATTGTCCCCCGCGCTAAAAAAACAGGTCTGACAAACCCGGCGGTGATCGTTGTAGGGGAAGTGGTGGCTTTAAGAGAAAAGCTGGCCTGGTTTGAGAAGAAGCCTCTTTTCGGGAAGCGGGTTCTGGTCACGCGCGCCAGGGAACAGGCCGGTGCTCTCTCTCAGGCCGTGGAAGTGCTGGGAGGGGAAGCGGTGGAGTTTCCCACAATTCATGTGGCGGAACCGGAGAGTTACGAGATGATGGATGCTGCCATTGCCCGGCTGGACTCCTACCGCTGGATTATTTTTACAAGCGTGAATGGGGTGCGTTTCTTTTTCCAGCGGCTGCGGCAAAAGGGCGGGGATATTCGAGATCTCTACGGAGCCAACCTGTGCGCTATCGGGCCGAAAACCAGGGAGGCACTGGAGGGTTACGCCCTGCGGGTTGCCTGGATGCCTGATGAGTACCGGGCGGAAGAGATTGCCGCCGGCTTGCGGGGAAAGATCGCGCCTGGTGACAGGGTGCTTTTGCCGCGGGCCGACATTGCCCGCAGGGTGCTGCCTGAAGCATTAACCGGCCTGGGCGCAGTCGTAGATGAAGTCGCGGCTTACCGGACCGTGCCGCCGGCAGGGGATGGGTGCCTGATCCGGGAGATGCTTGCCGCAGGGAAGATCCACGTGGTTGCTTTTACCAGCTCGGCGACAGTCCGCAACTTTGTCGAACTCCTAGCCGAGCCCGATCTTCCCCGCTTGCTGGGAGGGGTGATCGTGGCCTGCATCGGTCCCGTGACCGCCTCTGCTGCCCGCGAGCTGGGCCTTCCTGTGCACGCGGAGGCCCGCTGTTATACGATTGAAGGCTTGATCCAGGCCGTTCTGGAAGAAGTTCAGGGGAGATGTAAAGGTGATCAGTATCAGCAAGCTCCTTTGTGAAAGCGAAAATTTCGGCGATTCTTTGCGCTACAGCCCCTCCTCCCGGAGTCAGGTTCACGGGGCTGCCGCAGGGCACGGACCTGTGGTGGTATGGAACATGACCCGCACCTGCAACCTGCGCTGCATTCACTGTTACGCCAGTGCGGATCATGAAAAACATTCCGGTGAACTGAGCACTGCAGAGGCCAAAAAGTTTATTGACGACCTGGCCGCCTTCAAGGTGCCGGTGCTTCTGTTATCCGGCGGCGAGCCTTTAATGCATCCGGATTTTTTT
>DAOURU010000221.1 GCA_030627585.1 Bacillota bacterium | reverse complement strand
TCAGATTTTTTTTCATTGAAAGCTAGCTTGAACTTTTCAAAAAGATTACCTAAAGTGCCGCTATCAATGTTCTCTAACAAATGAAACCTTTGTATTTAACTTTAATGACCCTATCCCGGTCGGTATGACGCTCAGAAGGCGTTACGAAACCAATACCTTGGTGCAACCCTTATGATTTTATACGTTGATGAGTGTTTCAATATCCTGCCTTGCAGCTAAAAAACTGGTCAAACATAAGTATAGCAGGTCCAGAAAATATTGTGACGATCCTTTTCAAGCGAACAAAGTACAGCCTTGTTCCTTGAACTCCTCAATTTTTACCCGCAAATCCTTTTCAGTACATGACAAATAATCAGCTAAGCAGGTTATACATAATTTTCTCTTAATATTCCGCCCCAATAGTTTCCGGTTAAGGGCTATAATATCCTTTTCCGGCTGATTTTACAGATAGCGACGGAATGGCAAAGAAAACATTTACGTTATTAAAACCATTAAAACCTAAAAACGCTCGGAAGGAAACAGCCAAAAACCATACAAAGAGCCTTTATTCCCCTGCACCTTTGCAGTCGGGGTCATCTACCCAAGCAGTTTGGGAGTTAACCCGTATTTCAGCGAGAGGTCTAGCAAGTTGGGGTTAAAGCGAACTGCCGTACCCACCCGTTCCGCCACCACTGTGTGGGTATTATTTAAAAAGAATGATGTCGGGAACGCCCCCTACATAATGTAGCAAAGACCCATCTAACCAAAGTCTTGATTAAAAAAGGAGGGGGTTCAAAATTAACCCTCTCCTAGATTCATTCTCAAACTTTAATCATACCGACATTAGGAATTCTTCCTAATCACTTTCAGTAAATAACTTTATTTTTCAGCTAAGAACTTTATTTTCAGAGAACAACCGAGACAATCACTGCCGGGGCGTTATTCCACGGTGACGCTTTTGGCGAGGTTGCGGGGTTTGTCGATGTCGCACCCCCGCGCCGCTGCCATGTAGTAGGCCAGCAGCTGCAGGGGAACGACCGCCAGGATGGGCGCCACGAAAGAAGGCGCCGCGGGAAGATTGATGACGTGGTCAACCGTCCTGGCGACCTCTTCTTTTTTGCCCAGGCACACCCCGAGCACCGTGCCTTCCCTCGCCTTAACCTCCTTCACGTTGCTCAACAATTTCTCCAGCAGTTCATCCTGCGTGGCAAGTGCAATCACAGGGACCCCTTCGACAATCAAAGCCAGGGTTCCGTGCTTTAATTCTCCGGCAGCACAGGCCTCGGCGTGAATGTAAGAGATCTCTTTCAGCTTGAGCGCTCCCTCCAGCGCAACGGCGTAGTCGAGGCCGCGTCCAATGAAAAATACATTTTCACAATGACAGTATTTTTCGGCAAGTTCGCGCAGGCATTCCTTCTGCTCTAAAATCATCTCCACCTGCGCGGGAATTTTTCTCAAGGCGGCTGTAACTTCGGCAATTTCAGCCGCGGTTCGCGTTCCCCGCGCCTTCGCAAACAAAAGACCCAACAGATACATAACCAGTAGCTGGGTCGTGTATGCCTTGGTGGAGGCGACGGCAATTTCCGGTCCCGCCCAGGTATAGACTACCTGGTCTGCCTCCCGCGCAACCGTGCTTCCGACCACATTCGTAACTGCTAAAACCCGGCAGCCCCGCGCCCGCGCTTCCCGCAAAGCCGCGATGGTATCCGCGGTTTCACCCGACTGGCTGATCACCACAACAAGGGTCATGGCGTCAAGGAGGGGATTCCGGTACCGAAACTCAGAGGCAAGATCCACTTCAACCGGAATCCGGGCGAGTTTTTCCAGGACGTACTTCCCGATAAGCCCTGCATGGTAAGCGGTGCCGCACGCAACAACAGTAACCTTTGTAAATTCCCGGAGTTCGTCCAAAGTCAGGCTGATTTCCTTCAGGACAGCATCGTCTCCTTCCGGGGTAACCCGGCTTCCCAGCGTAGCGCGCAGGGCACGCGGCTGCTCGCAGATCTCTTTCAGCATAAAGTGGGGGAAGCCGCCCCGTTCCGCAGCCTCCGCATCCCAATCCACGTTAAATATTTCCTTCGCAACGGGTTCTCCCTGGCGATCCAGAACGCGGGCGCCGTCCAGGGTAAGCTCCGCCATTTCACCCTCGGAAAGGAGGTAGACCTGGCGCGCGTAAGGAAGCAAGGCCGGAATATCCGAAGCCAGAAAGTATTCTCCCCGGCCGAGCCCGACCACCAGCGGGCTGTCTTTGCGGGCCGCAACAAGCCGCTCGGGATGGTATTCACTCAAGAGTGCGACAGCATAAGAACCCCGCACATGCTCGAGGGCCGCCCTCAAAGCTGCGCATAAATCCCCCTCGTAGGCTTCTTCGACAAGGTGCGCCAGGACTTCCGTATCAGTTTCGGAAGCAAAACGGTGCCCCCGCGCCCCGAGCTGCTCCCGCAATTCTCCGTAGTTTTCAATAATGCCGTTGTGAACAACAGCGAATTTCCCCGTGCAATCGAAATGGGGATGAGCGTTCCGGTCTGAGGGGCGCCCGTGCGTCGCCCAGCGGGTGTGGCCGATCCCGATCCGGGTTTGGGGAGCAAGTGCTTGGAGAGATTCCTCTAAAGCCGCAATCCGCCCGACTTTCTTGTGAACCTTGAGGGCGCCTTCATTCAAAAAAGCCACACCAGCAGAATCGTACCCGCGGTACTCCAGCCTTTTCAAACCATCAATAAGCACCGAAACCGCGTTCCGCGCTCCTAAATAACCCACTATCCCGCACATAGTTCAGCTTCTCCTCCCTGCTGCCTTCCACGCGGTTCCGTCCCACTGGATACCCCTTTGGCCCGGAAATTGCTCTCCGGATTTGTAGGTATCCTGGCGGTGGTGGGGCACCGAGGGGCACCCGCCGAATCCTTCGATTAACCCCTTCCTCGTCAACCAGCAGCAAAGCCGGTCCAGGCGCTTTAAAGAAAACCAATTCGTTTGAGCGTGGAAAGCGCTTAAATTAATTTAGAGTTTTAATTTTTCTCTTCAGTCCAGATTTATCTTCACCGCCTGCGTAACCTCATTAATCACCTCCTT
>DAOURU010000069.1 GCA_030627585.1 Bacillota bacterium | reverse complement strand
CCGTAATTTTTGTCCGCGTTCTTTAGGAAGTCGGCATGCTTTCACTACATTGGGATACTTATTGGGCGTACTCTTTATCAGATCTTTTGAGCGGGGAGAAAGAGTTTATCATGCCATGTTGGCGCGCGGTTTTCAGGGGGAGGTCAGGGTCCTCGATAAATTTGAAGCTCGCCTCAAAGACTTCCTCTTAGGGGCAGTTATTTTGCTTTTAGCTGCATTAAGTCTGATAATTGACCGGGGAGGATGGGTATGGCTGCACTTATTGAACTAGAAGACTTGCATTTCCGATACCATGATGGGACTCCTGCTTTACAGGGAATTTCTTTAAAGATTAACCAGGGCGAAAAAACCGCTCTTTTAGGACCCAACGGAGCGGGGAAGTCTACTTTGCTTCTCCATTTAAATGGAATTTATCATGCCCAGCAGGGAGCGGTGCGGGTGGCAGGAGAGAAAATTACCCGCGCGAACGAAAACTGGGTGCGGGGAAAAGTAGGCTTTGTTTTTCAGGATCCTGATGACCAGGTTTTTTCTCCTACTGTCTGGGATGATGTCGCTTTTGGCCCTTTAAACCAGGGTTTGGAGCGCACGACAATAGAGGCGCGGGTTAGGGAAGCCCTGCAAGCTGTTGGAATGTGGGAATTACGTGCGAAGGCCCCACACCACTTGAGTTATGGACAAAAAAAGCGTGCTGCGATTGCGGGCATTCTTGCGATGCATCCGGAGATTGTTATCCTCGACGAACCTACCGCCTTTCTTGATCCCGCGGGCCAGAAGGCGCTTTTTGAGATTTTAGAAATCCTTCATGCAAAGGGCAAGACGATTATTATCGCAACCCATGACGTGGACCTTGCAGCCGAATGGGCTACTTCGATTATTTTACTCAAAGACGGGAAATTGCTGGCCCATGGGGACACCGGTCTTTTAGTGCGGGACTCCCTGGTTCGGGCTGCGGGTTTGAAGTTTCCTGTGGTAAGTCAGGTCTTTCAGCAGGTTCCCGCCCTGGTCGTTCGCCCCCTCCCCAAGACGGTAGCGGAGGGCGCGCATTTAATCATGCAATTAATCAACCAGAAAGAAGAGAAAGCGCGGGGAATAAACATAATTTCTTAGCAGGATGCTTAAAGTGCTTAAAGCGGTTTCTTGACACCCCCGAACTCCCTTGGTATAATCTGTCTAGTTTGCATTCATGATGCAGGGGAAGGGTTGAGGATGTTACCAGTACCTAGTCGTTATACGCTGGTCGCTGCGGCCGCGGAGGGGAAAAAAGAGCTGACTGCTTTCGATCAGGCACTACTTAAAGCAGGAGTTGGAAATGTAAATTTACTTCAAGTAAGCAGTATTTTGCCTCCAGGTGCAAAGTTCACGCCCAAGTTGGCCTTTCCGCTTGGTTCCCTGGTTCCGATTGCATATGGATGTTTGAAAAGTGAAGAACCGGATGCGTTAATAGCCGCTGCTGTTGCTGTTGGAGTTGGAATTGAAGATTTCGGGGTAATTATGGAATATGCCGGTTATTGCGGCCAAAAGGATGCTGAGAACCGGGTAAAAGAAATGGTTGAAGAAGCTTTTGCATACCGTGGGATGCAGCTCCAGGAAATCAAGGCGATAGGAGTTGAACACAGAGTAATTAATTGCGGGTGTGTTTTTGCGGGAGTTCCTCTCTGGTATTAGCTTTCGTGTATATCATGGAAATCAAGCAAGCCTGAATGTTCAAAGGGCGAAGAACATGAAAAAAGAATTTTAATTAAAATAAGGAGTGCGAAAAGGAGCAATGGAGTTGTGGTTCACCGAAAGGCAAAAACCAGGTGTAGGAATAACCTGTAAAGTCTTGCGAACCCTTCACCGCGAAATCAGCCCTTTTCAGGAAATCGCCGTCCTGGATACAGAACAGTTTGGACGAGTGCTGGTTTTAGACGGAATGATCCAGACCACCATTTTTGATGAATTTGTTTACCATGAGATGTTGGCCCACGTTCCTCTTAACACCCATCCTGCGCCCAGGGATGTTTTAATTATTGGCGGCGGCGATGGGGGTACTGCCCGCGAAGTTTTGCGCCATCCCCAGATAGAAAAAATAACCCTAGTTGAGATCGACCGGCGAGTGGTAGAAATATGCAGCCATTTCTTGCCGGAACTTGCCTCATCTTTCGATCATCCCAAGGTCAAGGTGCATTTTGAAGACGGAGCAGAGTATGTGCAAAAGAAGGAAGTAAGTTACGATGTCATTCTGGTAGATGCCCCGGAGCCGGTGGGACGGGCTGCCCGCTTGTTCAGTTCAGAATTTTACCAGGCTATTTTTCAGGCACTTCGCCCTGATGGCCTTTTTGTTGCCCAAACAGAATCCCCTTTTTTTAACCAGGATTTGATCACCAGTGTTTACCAGGAGGTCAATCGCATTTTTCCCATCACGAAACTCTATTTAGCTGTAGTCCCCACTTACCCGAGCGGCTTTTGGAGTTTTACGCTCGGATCCAAAAGATTTGACCCCGAAATGCTTTCCGAGGATTATTATTTTTCCCAAGCATTTCGGTATTATACTCCTGAAATTCATCAAGCGGCTTTTAAATTGCCGCCCTTTGTTCATGCTCTTTCTTCCCCAGGAGGTTAAATCTTGAAATTGAAAAACCTGTGTGTGCGGGAGAGGCATTTTCTCGGAGCAAGAGATTCCTATGAAAATTCTCAAATAGTTCTGATCGGGGTGCCTCTTGATCTTACAGCCAGTTTTCGGCCCGGCACCCGGGAGGGGCCCCAGGTAATCCGCAGCGCTTCTCAAGGGTTGGAGGATTATAGTCCATATCTCGACCGAGAACTGGGGGAATGCAATTTTTATGACGCAGGGGATTTAGTTTTACCTTTTGGGAATCTCCTGGTTTCCTTGCAAAGGATCGAAAAAATAACCCGAATCCTTTTAGAAGATCAAAAATTCCCCCTTTTTTTAGGCGGTGAGCACCTGCTTAGCTTGCCGGTTGTTAAGGTTCTCGCGGAGTTTTACCCGAATCTTGCTGTTCTGCATTTTGATGCCCACGCCGATCTGCGCCATGATTACCTTGGTGAAACTTATTCCCATGCTACGGTAATCAGGAGAATTTGTGAAGTAGCAGGAAGCCGGAATGTTTTTCAGTTTGGCATCCGTTCAGGAACAAAAGAAGAGTTTGTTTACGGCCGTTCTTTTACTAATTTCTATCCTTTTCAGTTAAACAATGCACTTAACTCTTGTCTTTCTTGCTTGAGAGGGCGTCCCCTTTATGTATCGCTTGATATCGATTTAGTGGATCCGGCTTATGCGCCCGGCACCGGCACGCCGGAACCGGGAGGGTTCGCGCCGGAGGAAGTTTTTCGTATTTTTAATAGCCTGCAAGAACTCCCCGTGATTGGCTGCGATTTTGTCGAATTGGCGCCGGCTTATGACGCCAACGGAATCACCTCTTTGCTTGTTGCAAAACTGGTACGAGAGGGTTTATTGGCCTTTTCGCAAAATATTTAGCGTTTCCCATTGCATTTCGCAGTGGAGATATTGTCTTGAAAAGGTCGAGGAGAAAGACATCCTAGTTGCGGGAGCATCCAGAGGAGCGGCCTGGCTGGCAAATAGAGCGGCGGGATGATGCCAAAACGGTGCTTACCATCTTCGGTCCGGTAAATTACAGGCGGACCTACTACCGGCACAGAGAGACTGGAAAACGGGTGTACTTAGTAGACCGTTTAGGTTCCTACAGTGGGTTGACACTATCTATAGGCGATATAGCTCTTGTAAAATAAACCGCTTTTAAGTATAATAATAAAGAAAGGGAATGGCCGTACTGTTGACGGTAAACCTACCTTTCGGGCGCCATGAGGTAGGTTTTTTCATTGTCGATTATTTAGTAGAGAAAACGAGGTGAAGAAATGAAAGAAGACAACTCTGTAATGATTATTCCTTTGGGAGGACTTGGTGAAATCGGCAAAAACATTATGGCCTTAAGGATTTGCAATAACATTATCGTAATTGACAGTGGACTAATGTTTCCCGAAGATGAAATGCTTGGAATCGACCTTGTAATTCCGGATATTTCATATCTCATCGAAAACAGAGAGTATGTACGGGGGATTTTTTTGACACATGGTCATGAAGACCATATTGGAGCGCTTCCATATATTTTAAGAGAAGCGAATGTACCAATATATGGAACCAAGTTAACACTTGGCCTGCTCGAAGCCAAGCTAAAAGAAAGCAACTTCGTAGACCCAATTAAAACCCGGTGTATACGCCCCGGGGAATCCGTTCAAATCGGACCCTTCCAGATAGAATTTATCAGGGTGAGCCACAGCATTACCGATGCCGTGGCGCTGGGAATTAAAACACCGGTTGGAACCATCATCCATACAGGAGATTTTAAACTGGATCAAACGCCAGTCAACAGCGAAACCACTGATTATCACAAATTTGCTGAATACGGTAAGCAGGGAGTCCTTGTCCTCTTATCCGATAGCACAAATGCTGAAAGACCGGGTTACACTTTATCCGAACGCGTTGTAGGAGAAACCTTTGATGAGACATTTCGAAGTGCACGCGAAAGAATTATTATTGCCAGCTTTGCATCTAATATTCACCGCATTCAACAGGCGATTACAACCGCCCACAAGTACAAAAGAAAAGTAGCGGTAGTTGGAAGAAGCATGATCAATGTCGTGAATATCGCGCGGGAATTAGGATATCTCGAAATTCCTCCCGGAACATTGGTAGAACTCGATGAAATTCATCTTCTTCCTAAGCATGAAGTTGTAATTTTAACCACAGGAAGTCAAGGTGAACCCATGTCTGCTTTAACGAGAATGGCAATGTGCGATCACAAACGGATTGAAATTATCCCGGGTGATACTGTAATCATTTCAGCAAGTCCAATTCCTGGAAATGAAAAATTAGTCCACCGGACAATCAACCACTTGTTCCGGCAGGGGGCAGAAGTAATCTACGAATCATTTTTCGGGGTTCACGTTTCTGGTCATGCAAGTCAAGAGGAATTAAAATTAATGCTCAACCTTGTCAAACCGAAGTTTTTTGTTCCGATTCATGGCGAATATCGGCATTTGATAAAACATGCTCAACTTGCCAGGGAGGTAGGAATTCCTCCGTCAAATATTTTTGTTGCTGAAAATGGACAAGTACTGGAATTTAACTCTGAACAGGGGGCAATTGTGGGAAGGGTTACTTCTGGAAAAATTCTGGTAGATGGATTAGGTATCGGAGATGTTGGAAATATCGTTTTGCGGGACCGGAAACAACTTTCTCAGGACGGCATTTTTATTATCGTGGTTACCATTAATAAAGAAACGGGAGCCATGATTACAGGCCCCGATATTGTCTCGCGCGGATTTGTTTATGTACGAGAGTCCGAAGAATTATTCGAAGAAGCCAAAGTAAAAATCCGTTTCATTCTGAAACAATGCGAAGAACAGCAAATGACGGAGTGGGCTGCAATAAAATCGTATGTGCGAGAAGCTGCGAGCAAGTTCCTTTATGAGCGTACTCGACGCAGGCCAATGATTTTACCGATAATTATGGAAGTATAATTCTGCTCTGATAGGAGATATGAGGCAAGCTCAATTGCCGCTGCGGTTTTAGTACCTCGTAAGAATTTTGCAATCCGGACAACCCTTCCCGGCCCAAAATCTTTCTTTCTCTTCTTCGGTAAATGTTAATTGAATAACAAGTTCTGACCAAACTACTTCGCAAACAGGGCAAATAACGGAGCCGTATTTCGTATCAATCGCGGAAACACCGTCGAACTTGTAAGGTTGTGTTCCTTTGATAAACAAAATGGTCCTCTTCTTAAAACTTTAATTAATTTAATATGGTTTGCCATGAAAAAATGATCCAGGTTATCCTTACCACTCGCCCCCAGTACTGTATGCGGCATCCATGCCACATAGCCGGCTATCTCAACATCCTGCTTCATTCGGCTGCCGCCGTTAGCTGCTCCTCGTCATGGGCAAGGTGGCAACCTCCGTAAGGTCGCTTCGCATGTAAGGATAACCTTTGTTTTTCATCTTCTGATGGTGCCGCTAATGTGACATTATGGTCTAAAAAAGTATTATAACAGGGAGCGGCTATCGATAACAATTTTCGGCAGTAATTTTCCAAAAGGCGGGAGTTACGGTTCCTCAAAATTAAAAAGAGAAATTTCACGACCAGGTTGATACTCGGGTTTTAAATAGACATTGGGGTCGGTACTTTTAATTTGAATGATTTTTCCTCTACCTATCCCGGTAGGTTGAATCAGAAAGGTTATTCCTGAAAACTCAAGTTCCTGGTAAGAAAAGGTATTATCTTCTGAAGCCCAAATTAGCTCAAGTGGAAGGGGAGTATATAAGATCATTGAACTATCCCCCTTTCGGTTTTTCGTTGTTTGATCAGT
>DAOURU010000217.1 GCA_030627585.1 Bacillota bacterium | reverse complement strand
CCGGAAAGCTGAAGATTCCCGTTTTGAACCGTTTCGAAGGCAGGTATCCTTCGGCCATGAAAAGCCTAAAGAATGATCTCGAAGCCAGCCTGAATCATCTTAAGGTGCCGCCAGTTCACCGGAAATATGTTCGAACGACTAACCTGATCGAACGCAGTTTTTTGGAACAACGCCGCCGAACCAAGGTAATACCAAGATTTAATTTAAGACTTGCCCATACCGCGTGGGTTGATCAACTTATATAGATATGTTATTATCTATATAATTATCAGGGTCAATTTTTTCATGCTTAGCCCTCCAAAAGTGGTGTGAAGTTCAAGGCATCGAGTTTTCCAGTGCCGAGGCAGAGGAGAAATATAAAAAGACGGTGCGGAGTGTTGCTGATGCTATTCAGCTTAAGACCCCTGCCAAGACCCCTGCCTACCCCTTCAATGGATCTTTCCCGGCCTACTACGCTGGAATTACCCCAAAAGAGGTGATGTATAACTACGACAAGGCCGGCTCGGCCTGGGAGAAGTACCTGCAGGATTTTCAGCCTGACCTTTCCTTCTCATCCTCGGTGAAGAGGGGCGAAAATGTGCAGAAACTTCTTATTACTGCGATTGCCAAAATAAATGAAGAGAAAACGCCTTATCTTGTGCGCCAAGCCTTGGAAAAAGGAATTGATCCATTTACTATTCTGGATGATGTCAGGAGAGGATTAGAAATTATCGTTGAGATGTATAGCCAGGGCAAGTACTTTCTTGCTGACTTGGTGATGGCGGCTGAGATTTATAAAGAGGCTCAGCAAATTGTTCTCGGGCCTCCTCAAGAAGAGGGTTCCCCCGGATCCTTCCAGATTGTTTTTGGGACGGTTAAAAAAGACATTCACGACATTGGGAAAAATATTACCATTGCAACCATGCGTCAATTTGGCTTGAGCGTTCTGGATCTCGGGGTAGATGTTTCCCCTCAACATTGTGAAAGAGTACGAAAAGTGTGTCAGCCGCTACGGGGAAGAGAAGACAGGGCGTATTTTTAAAATCATGCTGGAGCATTATAAACTGGAGCATTATAAACGTTTAGTGCTTATAGATACCGGAGCCTATCCCCTTAATGATTGTGTTGAGAGATCATCTTTCCTCGCGGTTCAATTGGGTTTAGAACATCAGATTGTTCCAGGTTCTCTTGAACTCCTCAAAAAGCTTTTGACGGGCCCTTGGGATGACGATTTCATTGTTCTCCCACCTGGCAAGAAGTTGTCTTTGGACAATTTTCGGGTAGATATAACCAGTTCATTATCCAATTTTGCCCTGTTTGGTTTCGGTATGGGAGGAATTGAATGAGAACCATCGAAAATTCTGCCTCATTCTTTCAACTGGCGAGCCGCCAGAAGATTTGAAGTGGCTGGTAGAAGTGGTTCCGGACGCGGTGGATACGCCCTTGTGCCTTGACAGCCCGCGGCCTGATGCCCTTGCTAAAGTCTTACCGCTCTTAAGAAGGCCGGGTCTGTTGAGCTCGGTTACAGCTGAACCAGGGAAACCAGAGAAGGTTTTTCCTCTTGCTGCTGCCTACAAGTCCGGAGCGGTGGCACTCACCCTTGACGAGAAGGGAATCCCCAAGGATGCTCAGGCCAGGGTGGAGATTGCCTCGAGGCTTATAGAACAGGGGGCCAAATACGAGATCCGGGAAGCGGGCATTTATGTAGATCCCCTGGCGGTAACGTTAGCTACCGATATTACCGGTGGCGGGAGTCAAGGGCTGCTGGCAAGTCGTGACTGGCCAAGCAGGGGTTTCTCTGGATGCTTTCGATGATATATTATCTGTTTGTTTTTGGCGCGGCCGCCCACTTGAAAACAGAACAAAATTATCCCGATGTTGTTCCACGGGAATTTTTTTATGCTATAATTGAGAGGAAAATGCTTTGGAAACTTAAAAAATTTTTGGGTTAGCCGGGGAGCAGGGGGCTTGACTATTGCTGTGGAATAAAAGAAAACGGGAAAAGGCGCGGGCAATGTTCCACGTGGAACATTCTCATCAAAACAACCAGGATAAGGCAGGTCGGCCGGAACTAACCATGGCAGCGCGGATTATTGCCATCGCGAATCAAAAGGGCGGGGTCGCGAAAACAACAACAGCCGTAAACTTGAGCGCCTGCCTTGCAGCAGCAGGCAAGAAAGTGCTTCTGGCGGATATCGATCCGCAAGGCAACGCCACAAGCGGGCTCGGGGTGGCGCGGGATAACCTTGGCCGGTGTATTTACGATCTCCTGCTGGGAGAAGCGACTGCGGAAGAACTCATCATAGCGACTCAGACGCCCGGCCTGGATCTGATTCCGGCAACAATTAATCTTGCCGGGGCGGAAATAGAATTGGTAAATCTTCCGCACCGCGAGGCGCGGCTGCGGAACGCCCTTCATCTTTTGCGCGACCGTTACGATTATATTTTTATCGATTGCCCGCCCTCCCTCGGACTGCTTACCATTAATGCGCTTACATCAGCCGACCGGGTGTTGATTCCCATTCAGTGCGAATATTATGCGCTTGAAGGATTGGGGCAGTTGCTGCAGACCATCCAGCTTGTCCAGCAGCGCCTGAACCGCCAGCTTAAACTGGAGGGGGTTCTATTAACAATGTTTGACGCTCGAACCAACCTTTCGATTCAGGTCGTTGAAGAGGTAAAGGATTATTTTGGCGATAAAGTCTTCCGGACCATTATACCCAGAAGCGTGCGCCTGAGTGAGGCGCCAAGCCACGGGAAGCCGGTAATTTCCTACGACTCCCGCTCGCGGGGAGCGCTCCTTTATCAAGAATTAGCGCAGGAAGTGATGCAGCATGAAGGCTAATAAGGGCCTTGGGCGGGGACTGCGTGCTCTTATCCCCACCACTCCGGTGGGTATTGAAGAGGGAGAAGAGATTGTCGAACTCTCTATAGAAAAAATCCAGCCCGGCCGCTTTCAGGCCCGCCAGGATTTTGACGAAGCCGCTCTTTCCGAGCTTGCCGCTTCTATTAAAGAGCACGGAGTGATGCAGCCTGTCGTTGTCCGGCCGCTGGAAGAGGGCCGCGAAGAGGAGCGCTATGAATTGATTATCGGGGAGCGCCGCTGGCGTGCCTGCCGGCAGGCAGGTGTCAAGACCATTCCCGCGGTAATCCGGCGCGTAGACGATCTCACTTCCAGCGAAATGATGCTGGTGGAAAATGTTCAGCGGGAAGACCTCAACCCCCTCGAAGAAGCCCTTGCTTACAGGCGTTTAATTG
>DAOURU010000143.1 GCA_030627585.1 Bacillota bacterium | reverse complement strand
TGGGCACGGTTCTATAACCAAATGGAACTGGATGTGGTCAAACCTTTCAAGTTCCATAATAGCAAAGAAGGCTATTATCGTCTAGTTGCCAAAAATGGAAGAAGCCAAAGAAAAAGCCAGGGCAACAAGGGTAGTAATCGGCATGGAACCCACCGGCCACTACTGGAAACCCTTAGCATGGTTTCTCCAAGAGGAGGGTTACACAGTGGTAATAGTCAACCCCTATCACGTAAAAAGGCGGAAAGAGGAAGTAGATAACTCCCCCACCAAGAACGACCGGAAAGACGCCGGGATAATACCCAAAGTGGTCAAGGACGGGAATTTCCTCCACTGCCTTTTGCCAAAAGGAAAATATGCCGAACTAAGGAATCTGTCCGTAACCCGGCGGCAACAACGCCGAAAACTAAACAGCGTCTTAAACCAACTCCAGGCCATCCTGGACGAATACTTCCCCGAGCTGGGGCAAGTATTCAAAAACCTGTTAGGCAAAGCAGCCCAATGGGTCTTAAGGAACTGTCCCTTCCCCAGGTTAATATTAGCCCACAAGGTCGAAGAGTTAGCCGAGAAGCTAAAAGAAGCCAGCAGCCACCGGGTAGGGATGAAAAGAGCCCAGGCCCTCTACAAGACGGCCCAGGAGTCCATAGGACTAACCGAAGGATTAACCGGAGCCCAACACAAGCTAACAGCTTGCCTGGACGAAATAGCCTTTTACCAGAGGAGAAAAGAGCAAACAGAAGCAGCTATGGCCGACATTTTGGCAGGGATAGATATTGCAGGCAATTTATTAAGCATCCCCGGCATAGGTCTGGTAACAGTAGCCGGCTTTTTAGGCGAAATAGGCGAACCCCAGAATTACGAACACTGGAAGCAGATTCAAAAACTCGCCGGGCTGAACTTAAGCGAACAAAGCTCTGGGCAGAAGAACGGACAAAGCAAGATATCCAAACGCGAACCGAGCCGAATTAAGGAACCTGTTATACCAGGCCAGCCTAACTCTGGTAGCCAAAAACCGTGAATTTAAAGCGCTGTACCACTACTTCCTGACCAGGAGAGAAAACCCCTTAAAGAAAAAGCAGGCCGAAGTCAACCGTATCCTTAAAATTGCTGCGGGTGATGTACGGTCTGGCCAGGAAGAAAGAAAACTACGACCCCGAAAAAGTATTAGGCGACTATCGCCGTGCCCAATTACAGCAAGCAGCTTAACACTACAGCGTGAATTTACTATAGACTTTTCCTCTAACATATGTTACAGTAGTCCTGAGGGCTTAAGGATGCTGTATAACCATATTATTCCTGTAAATACTGCTAAAAAATCTGTTTTTACAGGAGAGGTTAGTTATACCCTTTTTACAGCCCTAGCCCCACACAAACATTACTTTGGAGAACAACGATGCCCATTTGCTATACCCCAGCGCCCATAGAGGGAACCGTAAAAGACATCAAGCCGGTTGAGATACAGATGGTTCGTCAAACCTCTTTGGAACCTCTATGGGACAAGCTTGTCGCCCGGTATCACTATCTGGGCCACCGCAAGATGCCAGGAGCGCAGCTTAAGTATCTTGCTTTTGCCGGTGGTTCACCGATTGCGGCTTTAAGCTTTCGTTCGGCCAGTTTAAAACTCAAACCCCGGGATTGCTTTATCGGCTGGTCGAAAGAACAGAGGTCAAAACACCTATTGCAGCTGGCCAACAATAACCGTTTTTTGATTCTGCCCTGGGTCAGAGTTAAGAACTTGGGCTCTTACCTTCTTTCCCGTATCACCTGCCATTTACAACAGGATTGGTATCTGTTTTACAACCGGGAGCTTTTACTGCTGGAAACCTATGTGGACCCCCGGTGGTATCAAGGAACCGTTTACAAGGCAGCGGGCTGGGTCCATGTCGGCAGCACCCTAGGCTTTACCAGAAAAGGCCCTTCCTATAGATACCACGGTCATCCCAAGGAGGTGTATCTTTACCCGCTGAAACCGGACTTTCGCAACATCATCGGGTGTATGCAGCGTCCTTTCAAAAGGCCTTCCCCAACATATCCTGGAAGGAGCCGGTCCCGGATGATGTTAACGTACGATGGCTGGAACCCAAACTTAACTGCTAAGCTTGAGCTTACTCCGGAAGAGATCCACAAGCTGGCAGAGCAGCTGTACACCTTTCACCAGCAGTTCTTTCACTGCTTCAAGCGGGAAGAACAGAGGGTGATAAGTCTGGCCTACTTAAAAGGGCTGGCCAGCGACCTGGAAGCCAAGTCAGCTGAGCCCATTGCCCTGCGCTACCTGGGTGAGAAAGGAGTGCGCAACACGCAGCACTTTTTAACCGCCGGTGTTTGGGACGAGGAAAACCTCCAGGTAAAACACCAGCTGGAGCTTGCTGAAAAGATCTCCGATGAAGACGGTATGTTTACCATAGACAGCAGTGAAAACCCCAAAAAAGGCAGTGATTCTGCAGGGGTTGCCCGGCAGTACTGCGGCAGGCTTGGCAAGGTAGAGAACTGCCAGTCCGGGGTTTTCCTGGGCTACGTTAGCAATAGGGGCTACGGCTTTTTAGACCGGCAGCTGTATGTGCCGGAGCGGTGGTTCACTGACGAGTATGCCGAGCGCCGGGCAAAGTGCCATTTCCCGGAGGGGCTTACCTTCAAGACCAAGCCGCAATTGGCCCTGGAGCTTTTGCAAAAAGCAGTAGCAACCGGTGCGTTTGCAGGCCGCTGGGTCGGCGTAGACAGCTTTTTTGGAAGCAACCCGGAGTTTCTTGATGCCGTTGGTGAAAAGTATTATTACTTTGCTGATATCCGCTCCAACACTCTGGTCTGGCTTAAGAGACCAGAAACCGGCCTTCCACCCTACAAAGGTCGGGGGCCCTATCCGCAAAAGGAAAGGGCGCTCCCAGAACCCGTACCTGTATCTGAAATTGCCAAAGATCCCTTACTTTCCTGGAAAACTGTAAGTATAGGCGAAGGGGCCAAAGGCCCCATTATCGCCCACGTAGCCTGTCTGCGCGTGATCGAGCAAAGAGACGGCCTGCCCGGCAAAGAGTGCTGGCTGTTCCTGCGAAGATATGCGAACGGGGAGATCAAATATGCCCTTTGCAATGCACCGCAAGATATCCCTGCGGAAGAAATGGTCCGGATGTCCGGGAGGCGCTGGTCCATTGAGCAACTGTTCCAGGAAGGCAAAAGCTACCTGGGTATGGACGATTATGAAGTGCGCTCCTATCCAGGCTGGTACCGCCATATGACACTGGTATTTTTAATCATGCATTTTTTGCTGAGTGTGCGCATCGAGTTTGGTCAAAAAAAACCTTCTAACGCTTCCACAGGCCAAGCGCCTGCTCCTGGCTGCTCTAGCTGAAGAATCATTAACCCTGGAAAAAGTGATCGCAATAGCTTATTACCACCTCCGTAGAAATGAAATAGCTCGCCTATCTCACCGGAAAAGAAAGCTGGCAGTGTTGCAAAAAGCACAGTGTTAAAAAGGATTAGATCCCTGAAACCTAAATGGTCAAATGTTGCTCTTTGGGGCCGCTCCTGAAGGGGTTTAGTTTAATATGCCTCAAATTTACATCTTAGGCATAAGATTTTATGTAAACAATTGGATTTAATGCTTCAGCAGTAGTGAGAACTGGTACTGGCTTTTTTAAAAAGTGTCATTGTTAGCTGCGGGCCTGAGATAAAGTCTTGTATTTTTTTAAATCACGCTGTAGTGTTAAGTAAAAACCCAAAAACAAGGTAAAAAGTCTTGGGTGGGGGAAGCCTTAATCACCTCCATAAGGGCATAGACCCTGCATACAAGTACCAGGCACAACCCACCTGCCCTCAAAAGGCCGAACGAAGGAATGAAACAGGGCATAGCCCCCGGGAGACATGATAGGGTAGTCGAGGGCAGGGAAGTAGTGAGGGCACCGCCCAAGACCTAAAAGATTTAAGCTGGAGAGTTACTGGTGTGGATAATGCAGACGTGTGGATTTTGACAACCCCTGCACGGGGTTAACCGCAATCCCACACTCCTATAGGCCTTTGCTTTGCGTTATTCACATTCTCCACAACAACTACAGTTGCTATTGATGAAGATGAGAAAGAAGACTTGTTCTGTCTTCTTGGACTTCACCATAAAAAATGAAAATCTAAGAGAAAAGGAGATTTAACAAGCTAAAAGCAAATTATTGAGATAGGAGGTGAGAAGTGCAGGAGAAGATTAGGGAAGGAATCTCCCGTGGTAGGAAGAGTGACTTGTGTGATGATGACACCGGGGCCATGCCGGGTTATACTGCGGTAAAAAGCGGGGCCAGGGAGTATTTTGGAGGAAGGGGTCATAATTGAGTACCGAAAACTGCCAAGAGAAGCCCCGATACTAAAATTAACAGTAGGAGGGATTAGTTTGCAAAGCATTAGAAAATATAGATATATATTTAGATCTGTAGTTTTAGCTGTTGCGCCATTAGTAACAGGAGCACTTAC
>DAOURU010000078.1 GCA_030627585.1 Bacillota bacterium | reverse complement strand
CCGCAAAATGGGGCCAGGTACAAAAAATTTTGTGCGCGGCCCTGCCATGACGCGTGACGAAGCCAGGGCTGCCGTGGAAGCGGGAATTGAGATTGCCGCTCAAGAAATTGCGCAAGGAACGGAGCTGCTTGCCACAGGAGATATGGGAATCGGCAACACAACTCCCAGCACCGCGATTTTAGCCGCCTTTACAGGCTTACCTGTCAAGTTAATTGCCGGAAGAGGAACAGGGCTCGATAACCCTGGGGTACAGCGTAAAATTAAGGCAGTAGAACAGGCTTTGAAAGTAAACGACCCCGATCCCCGCGACGGTCTTGATATCTTGGCAAAGGTCGGAGGGTTTGAAGTCGGGGGACTGGCCGGGGTGATTCTGGGGGCGGCCGCGGCCCGGGTACCAGTAGTGATAGACGGTTTTATTTCCGGGGCGGCTGCCATGGTTGCCCGCTCCCTTGCGCCTCTTGCAGTTGATTATATGATTGCTTCGCATCTTTCCGAGGAGCCAGGCCATCAGGTAATGCTTACATGGTTGGGGATCAAGCCTATGCTTCAGATGCGAATGCGTTTGGGTGAAGGAACAGGGGCTGCACTTGCTTTTCCGTTGATTGAGGCGGCTTTAAGGATTCTGCGTGAAATGGCTACTTTTAGTGAGGCCGGAGTGACGGAAGAGACGATTATTTAGAAAATTTTCTGGTTGAATGATGAGAAAAATTTTCATTTGATTGCGGTTTTTTAGTTGCTGTGCTAAAATTCAAAAAGACAAAGTCAGGCTGGATTTTGCTTCTCCAGACCGGGCTCTTTTAGAGCAGCAGGTTTTAGAAAAATCCTGTGGGACTTCACCAAGAAAGACTTGGCGAAGTCCCTTATTGTTATGTATGTTAAGGAAGGGAACTTAAGGAGGTTTTACCTGTGACCAAAAAGGCAAGAGCGGCAAGGCTTTCTGTTTTTTCTAATACCCTGCTCGTTATTTTTAAATTAGTAACCGGGATTCTGATTAATTCGGTAAGCATTCTTTCGGAAGCGATTCATTCCGGGCTTGATCTCTTTGCTGCTCTCCTTGCGCTCTTTGCTGTTCGCCAGAGCGGAAAACCGCCGGACGAAGAACACCAGTTTGGGCACGGTAAATTTGAGAATGTGGCAGGGGTTGTTGAGGCGATTCTGATTTTTATTGCGGCGGTTTGGATCATCCGGGAAGCGGTTCAAAAACTTTTAACTGGAACAGAAGTGACGACACCTTTGTGGGGGTTAATTGTGATGGGTGTTTCCGGAGGCGTTAATTTAATAGTTTCTTCGATTCTCATGAAAACCGCCCGTGCCACAGATTCCGTTGCTTTAGAGGCGGATGCCTGGCACCTGAAAACAGATGTTTACACTTCGCTGGGTGTGGCGGGGGGGTTACTTCTGCTTTGGATCACCGGATTTCAACTGCTTGACCCGCTGATTGCCATAGGAGTCGCATTATTGATTATTAAGGCCTCTTTTGATTTAACGACGAAAGCATTTTTGCCGCTTCTGGATACTAAATTACCGCCCAATGAAGAGGAAATAATTAAAGAAGTGCTGAATCATTACAGACCTCACTACATCGGTTTTCATAAATTGCGGAGCCGGAAGGCGGGTTCGGAACGCCACATTGACCTGCATCTTGTGGTGCCTCAAAATCAGAGTATTGCCATGGGCCATGAATTGTGTGACGAAATTGAAAAAGCGGTTCAAGAAAGATTTCCGGACACCCATGTTTTAATTCATGTCGAACCCTGTCGGGGAGGTGGTGATTGTAAAAGGTGTCCGGAATACTGCGAATCGCTTGCAGCAGGAACCCGTGATTCTGAGAGGAATTTACCAAAAGAGAGAGAATAAATTCGGATAAAGGGAGTTGTTTGCAAGCTGTGGCAATTTTGGAGGGTGATGGGATGCAGCGGTATATCATAGGGATTCTTGTGTTTGCCTTGGTAATCTCCGTTTTTGCGGTGCAAAACGCGGGTCCTGTCCGGATTAAGTTTTTTTTCTGGATAATTCCGGAAATTCCCCTTGTTCTGGTAATTTTGAGCACGGCTTTATGCGGTTTAATTGTCGGGATTCTGCTGGCCTGTTTCAATCAGAGAAAGAGACTGAAGGGTACTTTTCAATCAGAAAAAACTGCGCCCTGGACCTCCTTTTTCTCAAACCTGAGAAGGGAAAAGAAATAGTTCGTTTCTTGACAAAGTTATCAAAAACAACATACGATAATCAGAAAAAACAATAATCAAAAGCAACCGTGATTTTTATGAGAAAAAAGGGGTGAAGAGATGGGCCTGCGGCGTCTCTTTGCAAAAATTGAAACTTATTATCCCAAATTTGATCTGAAACTGGTCGAACGCGCCTATTTTTTTGCCCAAGGCGCCCATGCCGGGCAATTTCGCAATTCCGGAGAGGCTTTTATCCAGCACCCCCTTGAGGTTGCTTGTATCTTGGCCGAGCTCGAACTCGATATTACAACTATTGTTGCTGGCCTGCTTCATGATGTCGTAGAGGATACCCGGGTAACCCTGGCAGAAATTGAGGCCCAGTTTGGCCCTGAAGTGAGTTTTCTTGTTGCCGGTGTAACAAAATTAGGAAAAATTGAGTACAAGTCCAAGGAAGACACCCACGCGGAAAATCTGCGCCGGATGTTTTTGGCGATGGCGCGGGATGTTCGTGTGATTTTGATTAAACTGGCAGACCGCCTCCATAATGTGCGAACATTGGGCCACCACCAAATTTCTAAACAACGGGAAATTGCCCAGGAAACGCTGGAGATCTTTGCACCCCTGGCGCATCGTTTAGGGATCTACAAAATCAAATGGGAGATTGAAGACCTTTCCTTTCGGTATCTCGAGCCTGAAAAATACTACGATTTAGTGGACCGGATTGCAAAAAAACGCCGCGAACGGGAAGATTACATCAACCTAGTGATCTTGAAGCTCCGGGAGCAGCTGGAAGAAGCAGGAATCATGGCTGACATTTCCGGAAGACCGAAAAATTTTTATAGTATTTACCGGAAAATGGTCGAACAGGGAAAAGACCTCGCGGAAATTTACGATTTGATCGCGGTGAGGGTTATTGTTAATACGGTTCGGGACTGTTATGCCACCTTGGGAATCGTACATACAATGTGGAAACCGATCCCAGGACGATTTAAAGATTATATTGCGATGCCCAAGCAGAATATGTACCAGTCTCTTCATACTACCCTTGTGGGACCGCTGGGCGAGCCTTTCGAACTGCAAATTAGGACCTGGGAAATGCACCGTACCGCCGAGTACGGGATTGCTGCTCACTGGCGCTATAAAGAGGGGGGGTGTCTTTCAGACCCCTACCTTGAAGAAAAACTCTCCTGGTTGAGGCAAATTTTAGAGTGGCAGCATGATTTGAGAGATGCCAAGGAGTTCATGGAAACCCTTAAAATCGATTTGTTTTCGGACGTTGTTTTTGTTTTTACCCCCAAGGGGGATGTGGTCGAACTTCCCGCCGGTTCCGTTCCGGTTGATTTTGCTTACCGCATTCACACCGATGTTGGACACCGCTGTATTGGAGCCAAGGTAAACGGAAGGATTGTGCCCTTAGATTATCGATTGGCCAACGGTGATATCGTTGAAATTCTTACCTCAAAACAAAGCAGCGGCCCGAGTCGGGACTGGCTTTCGATCATTAAAACTTCTCACGCAAAAAACCGCATTCGACAGTGGTTCAAAAAAGAAAAGCGAGAAGAGAACATTTTGAGAGGGCGGGAACTTCTCGAAAAAGAGATCAGGAGGATGGGAGCAGAACCCGCTGACTTTTTTAAACTCGAGGTGTTGGAAGAGCTTGCCCGGCGTTTTGGCTTTCAAAGCGAAGATGATTTATATGCCGGAATTGGTGATGGGGTTGTTACGACCTCGCAGGTTGTAGGAAAGGTGCGGGATGAACTCCTAAAAAAGAAGGAAGAAGAGCCTGTTGTTCCTGTTTCCGAACCGCAGCTTTTAGTCAAAATTCCCGACCAGCCGAGGCTGGTTACGACGGGAATTAAAGTAAAAGGGGAAAAAAATATGGTTGTGCGCCTCGCCCATTGTTGCAATCCCTTGCCCGGCGACCAGATTATCGGTTATATTACACGGGGGCGGGGCGTTTCTGTCCACCGCGCGGACTGCTCGAATATTGCCTACTATTATCACGGCGAAATGGAGCGGTTGATCGAGGTAAGTTGGGATGAGGAAACACCTGCCACTTACCAGGTGGAAATAGAAGTCAAAGCCTTTGACCGGCCGCGCCTGACAACAGATATTATGAATATCATTGCAGATACAAAAACCATTATTAATGCGGTTAATGCGCGGGCGAAAAAGAATAAAATGGCCCTTGTTAACTTAAAACTGGAGATCCGCGACCTCGAGCACTTATATGAGATTATCCAAAAAGTTAGCCGCGTGAGTGACGTTCTCGAGGTCCACCGGGTTGTACCTTCGTGAGGAGGGGCTTTGTGCGCGCTGTTGTTCAAAGAGTGAGGCGGGCCTGGGTGAGAATAGACGGAAGAGAACCTGCTTCAATTGGACAAGGACTTGTTGTGTTAGTTGGAATCGGAAGCGACGATGTTTCTGATGATGCCCTTTATTTAGCCGAAAAAATCTTGAATTTAAGAATTTTTTCCGATCAGGCAGGAAAGTTTAACTATTCGGTAAAGGATCTTCGGGGAGAGCTTCTGGTTGTTTCCCAATTTACTCTTTTTGGTGATTGCCGCAAAGGGAGGCGTCCCAGTTTTACGGATGCCGCCCTCCCCTCTGTTGCTCTCCCGTTGTACGAGGAGTTCCTCGAATTCTTGTCCAGAAGCGGGCTTCGCATTGCAACAGGGGAGTTCGGGGCAATGATGGAGGTTGGAATCGTTAACGCCGGGCCTGTAACCATCCTGCTTGACAGCAAAAAGAAATTTTAATTTAAAATTTTAATTTAAATGGAGGTCAGTTAAATGCTCGTGAGGTGCCTCGCGGTTGGTCCCATGCTTGCCAACTGCTATCTTGTTTGGTGCGAGGAAACAAAAGAAGCCCTGGTAATTGACCCCGGGGGTGAAGAGGAAAGGATTTTAGCAGAAATCGAAAAAGAACAACTGCAACTCCAGTATATTGTTAATACACACGGACATGTCGACCATATTGCGGCTAACCGTGAAGTCAAAGAGAAGACGGGAGCAAAGATCCTTATTCACAGCGAGGATGCTCCTCTTCTTGTCAGCCCCAATTTAAACTTTTCTGTTTATGTAGGGATTCCGGTGCGCGGCCCCCGCGCTGACATGCTGCTGTGTGAAGGTGAAGAGATCAGTGTAGGTAAACAGGTCAAACTGGACGTTCTCCATACCCCCGGCCATACACGGGGAGGAATTTGTTTAAAGGCCGAGGATGCTATTTTTACCGGAGACACTTTATTTGCCGGTTCTATCGGGAGAACCGACTTTCCCGGTGGTTCTTATCAGGAGCTTTTGGATTCTATTAAAAATAAAATTCTCCCGAATCATGATGATGTTGTGCTTTACCCCGGCCACGGGCCCACTTCCACGGTTGGTTATGAACGCAAACACAACCCCTTTCTTTGATAATGGAAATTGAACAGATAATAGAAAATTAAGCCGCGTTGCTTGGCCTGCTCCGCGTTCAGGCATGTACAAGAAGCTTGCCGCGAGGTCTTTAATCAAGGAGTTAAAGGAGTGGACTTGAATGATCAAAGCGCCCCGGGGAACAAGAGATTTGTTGCCGGGCGAAATCGAAAAGTGGCAGTACCTGGAGAAAATTGCGCGGGAACTTTGTAGGCTCTACGGTTACCGGGAAATCCGAACTCCTGTTTTTGAACATACCGAACTTTTTGTCCGCGGAATTGGAGAGGGAACAGATATTGTCCAAAAGGAGATGTATACTTTTACTGACCGGGG
>DAOURU010000255.1 GCA_030627585.1 Bacillota bacterium | reverse complement strand
GATATTGAAGGCATAGCCGAGCGTGAAGAAACCCAGTTCGGATGCAAGCCGCAGGGACTCAATCTGCTTGCCGTAGCCCATCCCGGTGTCTTCCAGTTCCCGGCGGAACCTCCCGTCAATGAGACCGACAGTCGGGAAATTCATGACGGCAGAAAAGCCCAGCTCTTTCAAGTGCTTCAGGTACGGCTTCATCTCCCGCGTCGGATCGGTCCCGCAGATCCCGGCAATCATCGGAACCTCCTGGATAACCGGCATGACGCGGTTTGCCAGGTCGATGACGATCTGGTTGGCGTTCCCGTAAGGCATGAGCCCTGCCAGCGAACCGTTCCCGTCCATCCTGTAGAGCCCGGAGTTGTAAACCCCTATCAGGTCGACGCCCCCGCGCTCCGCAAACTTCCCGGAAATACCGGTTCCCGCCCCGGCGATAATCACCGGCTTCCCTTCGCTGATGGTCTGCTTGAGACGCCCCAGCACCTCTTCTCTGCTGTACTGCTTTGCCATTTTTCGAAATCCCTCCTTAAAAAGATTTGAGGAATTGATTTGAGGATTGAGAATTTTACCCTTGACTGCCCTTGAACCGCCCTTGAACCGCCCTTTAATCTAACCCTTAATCTCGAAAACGGCCTCTTTCTCTTCTTCCAGGACGCCCCAGGCCTCGACCGCCGACTTCAATTCGGGGTGGGACTCCGCCGCTTCGCGCAGCGGGATTCCCTGGAACGCAGCGTCAATCGCCTGCCGCATCGCTCTCGCTCCGGCTACAGGCCCCATCGGGTGCCCGTGAATCGCCCCGCCCGCGCCCAGAATGCAGTCATTCCCCAGGTCCCTGATGATGACCGGAACGACGGCAGGCATAACCCCGCCGCCGGGCATCGGGAAGGCGGGTTTGAGGTGCAGCGATTTCCCGAGCAGGTGGTGCGCGATCTGGATGTAGCGCTCCCGCAGGAAGGGGAACTTTCCGAAGGGGCTCGGGTAGACGACGATATCCGCTCCTGCCAGGCGCGCCAGCTTACCCAGGACCAGGTAGGAACTCAGGCCTGAATAGGGAGACTCGTACATCGTTCCGGCAAAATCAAGGTGAGCAAGAATAGGAACGTTTATCTCGGGATCCTCGGCCAGCGCCTGGAGAGCGGAGATGCCGACCGTAAGGTAATTGATCATCAGGGCGTTCGCCCCGGCATCAAGGGCGCGCTTTGCATTCTCTTTCACCCTGTCGGCGCGGTCGGTAACGTTCACCGTGTAAAGCACCTTATGGCCGGTCTCTTCATAAATGCGCTCCGCCTCCGCCATGTAGAGCCTGACCCGCTCCTCCATCGGGCAGAAGACAGGGTCGGCAATCAGCTCATCGTCCTTCACGATGTCGACGCCGCCCCGCACGGCCCGCGCGAAGAGCTTCGCTCCTACCTCCGGCGTGTAGCCTGTGCACGGCTTGATCATGTTGTTGAGAAGCGGCCGCTCCTGAACCCCCAAAAGCTCCCGGACGCCCTGCGTCCCGAACTTCGGCCCTTGAAAGGAGGCAAGAAAATCTTTCGGAAACTTAAGGTCAAGGAGCTTTAACTTGCCGGACATTGAGATGTTGCCGATCACGGTGCTCAAGAGCATCGGAATCTGGGGGCCGAAATTCACGGCCGGGTAGGCGAGCTGGAAAATAAACTGCCTGGCCGCCCGGTCGGGGGGCACTTCAAACTCGTGGGCGGGCACCTCGTAGATGCCGGCAACCTTTGCCACGTGCCTTTCCCGCACCTCAGGCGTTTCTTCAGGAACGGGAACCCAGGTGCCCGTTGTCTGCTCGACGGCGATGGCACTGATCTTTTTCACGATGTCGACCCCGGCGCCGGCCTCGAGGAAGTAGGTGGCGATCACATACCCCCCTTCTGCTTCAATCTGCTCCTGGAGTGCAAGCATATCCAGCGCTGACACCAAACTTCCTCCTTTTGTTTTGATCTTTTTTTGCTGTACTGTTTTTGTTGTACTGATAAAACAAAAATCCCACCCTTCACCGGGCAGCAGCAAACACCCCGGTTCGAGGCGGGACTTACTCTCAACTCTTGTCCCTGAACCGCTATGCAGTTTAAGCTGTTGTGTTTTCCTTTATTTTTGATTGTTATAACAATTCGAGGCCGGTTTTAAAAATCCTTCCCGGTGAATCAGGTTTTTTCTGGGAGAAAAGGAACCGGCACCGGCTGCGCTTCTATATTTCGAGGTCCCACAGGGCTTCCGTGCTCGTATCAACAGCAACCGCGCCTGCATCGAGCACCTGTTCCACCTCCTGCGGCGTTTTGATCAGGCCGGCGGCAATCACCGGCTGATTGAAGTGCCGCCGGAGGGAGGGAAGCGCCTGGAGGACCGCCAGCCCCGGCAGGACCTCGATAAAGTCGGGCTTCGATTTCTGCAGCACCTTAATTCCCGTTTCGATT
>DAOURU010000047.1 GCA_030627585.1 Bacillota bacterium | reverse complement strand
GAGAACTTCCCGCGACGTTTGTAATATAATTCCCGATTAGACCTCCCGTGCAAGATTCAGCAACTGCAAGCGTAAAATTTTCTCTTTGCAACAACTCCCCTACCTTGCCGGGTAGGGTTGCTTCGTTTAGGCCATAGAGATCTTCCCCGAGCAGGGACCTCATTTTTTCGGCAAGCTGAATAAAAAGATCTTCGGTTTCATTTTCCGCCCCAACCTGAAGAATGATATTGACCTCTCCCTCACGAGGAAGAAAACTGACTTTTGCTGAGGTGTTTTTAATTTGTTCTAAAAAAGATTTCAGTTTTTCCAAAAGTGCGGATTCCCCAAGTCCGCAGACTTTAAAAATGCAATATTTTGGAGAGCAGGGAGATGAGTAGCGAGTTTCGAGATAAGGTTTTACTTCATTAACGAACATTTGCTGGAGCTCCCCGGGAGGACCCGGTAAAGCAATAATTGTCTGTGAATCCCGGGGAATAATAATACCCGGTGCAGTACCATGCAAATTAGGGACAGGGTGGGCACCAAATGGAAGGTAAGCTTGTTTTATATTTGCAGGTAGAGTTTTCCTGCCTCGTGCTTGAAAAAAGGAGTGGATCGCTTCCCAAAGCTCAGACCGAAACTCAAGAGGTTGATTAAGAGCCGAAGCAAGGGCCTCCCTTGTTAAATCATCGGGTGTAGGCCCCAAACCTCCAGTCACAACGATAATATCTGCCCGCCCAAGGGCATCTCGGATCGCACCTTGTATTTGGTCCTGATCGTCCCCAATTGTAATTAACCTCGTAATTTCATATCCCAAACTAAGGAATTGCTTCAGCAAAAAGGGGGTTGTAGAATTTGTAATTTCACCTCTTAATAATTCATTGCCAGTTGCAATAATTTCCACCTTAATCATTTTTAAGGACCAGCCTTTTTTTGCAAGTTAATGAAGCTCCGCTTTTTGCTTCCGCGTTAAAACTTCCCGTAAACTGTCTCCCCACAGGTATTCACGATCTACCAACATTTGTGCAATCTCCTTTAAAGCATCAAGGTTGGCAAAAAGCATGCTTTTTGCCTTCTCTTCTTGCTGGCGAAGAATATCTTGAATTGTTTGGTGAAAAACATCTTTCGGAAGAATATCTTCCCAGATAATACCTAAGGGAGAAAGCCCTGCGGCAATAATTTGACGCGCTATCTGAACGGCCTCCTGAAAATCGTTTATTGAACCGGTGCTTTGGGAACCCAGCAAAATACTTTCTGAAACACTGCCTGCAAGAAATATTTGAATTTGTTTTTCCAGATAATCTCGCGTATATAAATAGAGATCGTCCTCAGGTATTTGGCGCATATATCCCAGCGCCCTACCCCGTGTGGTTACAGTAAGGTGGGATACAGAGCCCGGCCTGAGTATTTCACTGATTAGTGCATGACCTGTTTCATGTACCGCAATCCTGTAAAGCTCCTCTTTGTTGGGCTTTCGATCGAGTTTTTCCCCCATCATAACTTTATCTACTGCTTCTTTAAAATGATGCTGGGAAATGCAGAGCGAATTTTCCCGCAGGGCAAGAATCGCCGCTTCATTTGCTACACTTTCCAGGTGCGCCCCTGAAAAGCCGAAGCTTTCCTGAGCAATTTTTTCTAAATCGACATCCTCTCCTAACGGTTTATTCCGGCAGTGAAGTTTTAAAATATGAAACCGGGCTGCCTTATCAGGCAAATCAACCCGGACGATGCGGTCAAAACGCCCCGGCCGGAGCAATGCGGGATCGAGCATATCCTCTCTGTTTGTTGCTCCAATAACGAGGATCTTAACCCGATTATCATTGCGCAAACCGTCCATTTCCACCAACAACTGATTCAATGTTTGATCATATTCAAGGTGGCCTGCGTGGGTGCCCCGGCGGTTCCCCAAGACCTCGATCTCATCTATAAACACAATGGCTCCGTTCTTTTTTTCTCGGATCGCGCGTTCTTTTGCTGTTTTAAAGATTTGTCTTACTCTCTGGGCTCCTACACCGGCAAAAACTTCGATAAACTCGCTCCCCGAAGTAGCCAAAAAAATCGAACGGGTATAGGCGGCCGCTGCTTTTGCGAGGAGAGTTTTGCCTGTACCAGGCGGTCCTGTTAAGAGAATTCCTTTTAAGGGTCGAATTCCCATTTCCAAAATCTGATCTGAGTGAATTACAAAATCAAGAGCTTCTTTCAGTTCCTGTTTTGCGGGGGCTTGTCCTCCGATATCATCGAACGTGAAATCAACCTGTTGCATGTACCCGACATGGAATGAACTACCGACAAACCCTTTTTTATCGACAAGAAGGTAAAGAAAGACTCCCAAACCTCCCAAGAGAAGCAACGGAACGACGTTGTAACCCAGTATAAGCAAGAAAATAAGTACTGCCAGGGCTGTACCCAAACATACTTCCTTGATCACAACTATTCAACCTCCAGTTTCCCTATCTCCTTGTTAATCGCCGTTAATCGCCAACTGAGGCCAACGGGGAATTATTTCATAAAGATAGCCTTTTTGATCCCGCAATTGAAGATAGACATTGTATGAGTCCACCGAAACTTTATAATCTACGTGTTCGGCGGCAGCTTTCTTTTGTATTGCTTGATGCATTTCTTGAAAATTACCAGCAGTAATTGCTTCTTGAATGGAAAACTGGCAATTTTCATAAAGATCCTGCAAGCGAGGAGTACGTTGATCAAGAAAGACAAGCCGGTATTCAGGACCAAGTTCCTCCCGGATGATTTTTCCTAAACGCCGGTTAACCATTGGAAGGTCTGTAATTTGAGATGCACGGATATAAACAGTTGGAGGGTTTTCGTTTTTTTCAATTTTAATTTCGTCAATTTCAACTATTTGAGCAATTTTTTGACTGAGTTCCTCTTTTACAATATATTTTTCATAAGAATACTGTCCGCCTAGCAGGAGACCGAGGGTGATGACCATTGCAATAATAACCGTTGACAAACGGATCTGATGTAGTGGCATGGTTTCTTCTCCCTCCCCACAACAAAAATTATACCATACCTTTTCTCTTTTTCGTTTATGAAAGCGCTGGAAAATAAAGAGACCCGCGTTTATTCTTCTGCAATCCCTGCCAGATCAAAAGTATATGCCTGGGTAATTTTCACCTTGATAAATGTTCCAATAGACAGTTTATTTCCTTTAATAATTATCTTGGGGTCAATTTCGGGAGCCTCTCGAAAGCTGCGCCCTAGGTAAATGTTATCCCCTAAATGTTTTTCGATTAAAACTTTCAGCCCCTTTCCTACCAGACCCCTGTTCTTTTTTCTTGATATCATGCGCTGAATTTGCATGATCCGCCGGCACCGCCTCTTTTTTTCAAAAAAAGAGGCGGTTTCAGGAAGTCGAAACGACTTAGTGCCTTCTTCATGGTAATAAGGAAAAACTCCCAAGCGGTCGAATTGAACTTTTTCGACAAAACTTAAAAGTTCTTGAAAGGCTTTTTCATCCTCACCCGGAAATCCTGTCATAAGAGTAGTTCTTATGGTCAAATCAGGAAGTGCAGTTCTCAAGTTCGTGATAAGCGCCAGGTATTTAGAAAAGTCTCCTTTTCTTCCCATTTTGCGAAGAATTTCTTGATTTGCATGTTGGAAAGGAAGATCAAGGTAGTTGCAAATTTTGCTTTCGTTAGAAATAGTTTCAATTATGTCCGGCGTGAGTGAAGCCGGATTGAGATAAAGGAGTCTAATCCACTCAAGTTGAGGTATTTTGACAAGTTTTTGCAAAAGAAGATTTAGAGATAGTTTTCCCTTTAGGTCTTTTCCATAAGATCCTGTATCCTGGGCGACCAGAACGATCTCCTTAACCCCATTCCCTGCCAACTGCCGGGCTCCCTCATCAATAAGCTCTATGGGTTTGCTTCTTAAAGCACCCCTTAAACGAGGAATGAGACAGAATGAACAGGAATGGGAGCACCCTTCGGCAATCTTGAGATAAGCTGTGTAAGGAGGGGTTGCTAAAAGCCGCGGGAGATTAGAAGCTATTTTTCGCTTTTTGGAAGAAAAACAGTTGACCACCTTTTCTCCCGCAAAGGCTTTTTGAAGACTTTCAAGCAAAAAAGAAGCAGCATTGACCCCTAACCAGATATCAACCCCGGGAATTAATTTGGCCAGTTTTGAACCGTAACGCTGGGGTAAACATCCTGTTACAGCTAAATAACGGCATGCTCCTTTTTTCTTAAACTGTAAGGAAGAAAAAATTGTCTCGACCCCTTCTTGAACAGCAGGCCTGATAAAGCCGCAGGTATTAATAATTATGACCTCTGCTTCTTCTAGCGAGGGGGTGATTGTATACCCCGCTGCAGTCAGAATACCGATCATTGTTTCGCTGTCAACTAAATTCTTGGGACAGCCAAGACTAATCACGCCAACTAGAGTCATCTATTGTTACCTTTCTATCTGGAAGTCGAAATTCTTTTGTTACTACTTCTCCGTGCTGACCAAGAGGGGAGATTTTTCTATCATTAAAGAAAACGACCACTCCTCCTGCGTTTCCGAGTTTTAAGCAAATTACTTCTTCTCCTTGAAACATTTTCGTTTCATTCGGATTGAGGAAACCGGAGAACTCTTCCTCTCCATCTACTTTGACCTGGAGCCAGCATACCTCTTTTCCTCTTAGCTCGACTTTAACTCCTTCCCTATCTGTTGAAGTGGGGGGTGATTGAGGCGATTGCTGGTTCTGAGGCAAAGAAGGGAGAGGAGAGGTTTTCTCATTTTTATGAGCTAACCCCAGCATTGCATAAATAAAAGAACCTGCAACAAAAATTAGGAGTAAACCGAAAATTACGGTTTTATTTTTGAAGTTCTCTAATTTTAAAATATGGCGCAGCTTGGAATCGCGCCCTGGACCGCTGTCGCTGATTGTGGGCGAATCAACCTCCTGGTTTTCCTTATTTGCTTGAGATTTATAATGACTGATTATTTCTTCGGAATTTAAATTAAGAAAGCGAGCGTAATTCCGCAGGAAACCCAGCAGATAAACCTCACCAGGTATTTCATCAAAGGTTTCCGATTCCAAAGCAGCTAGATATTTGGCTCTAATTTTTGTTTCGTTTTCGACATCATGAAGGGAAAGTCCTCTTTTTTCCCGTTCTGTTCGCAAATATTCGCCGATCTTCATGATACCCTCCAAAAAAGTATTTAGGTTATTTTTTTCAAGTAGTCTTTAATTTCTAAAGCAGCTTTTTCCGGTTCCCCGCTCCACACCGACAAAGGATAATTTTTATCAGGGCAAGCTGGAAAGTGATAGAGGGGATCGTAATACTCCTGAAGTAAAAAATTCACTGCTGCCTTGTAATTCTCCTGTTTGAAAAAATTTTGAAGGAGGGCGGTTTTTTGTTTTCCCAAACGCGGTTGAAGCAGGGAAATTGCTTCATGAATCAGAAAAAAGTTTTCCTGTTTAAAGGCAAGATATGTAGCCACCAACCTTTTTATTCTTGCTTCCAAACAGTCATAAAGAAGAATACGAACTCCTTTTTTCATAGCCTCAAAAAAAGGGGCCGGCAAATAGATATTACCTATACGCCTGCTTTCACACTCAACAATTATATATTTATAATCTTTCAAATGTTCTAATTCCTGAGCCAGCAAGGCGTCGAAATCTTTCTGGGAACGCCTTGTGGCTAACCCAATATGACCGAAAACTGAACCCCGGTGACCTGCCAGGTTTTCGAGATCGAGGGCAGGTTCACCGATTCTTTGTAATGCCTGAATAACCTCCGTTTTTCCTACACCTGTAAGTCCTTCTAATACAGTGAATTTTTGTTTATATTCGTATTCTGAAAAATAGTTAATTATAAATCTGCGGTAAGCTTTATACCCGCCTTCTAAGTAGTAGCTTTTAAATCCCACAAGTTTGAGCACGGAAGCCAGCGCCTGGCTTCTTAATCCGCCGCGCCAGCAAAAAAAGACGATTTCCCGGTGATAATATTTTTGCAGGGATTCTACTAAACGGGTCAATTTAGAGGAAGCCAGCGCCAGCCCCTTTATCCGCGCCTCGGCGGGCCCTACCATCCGATAAAGAATTCCAATTTCGCCCCGCTCCTCTTCATCAAATAAAGAAAGATTGATCGCGCCCGGGATCGTACCCTTTTGGTGCTCTGAATTGGTCCTGACATCTATTAAAACCACCTCGGGCCTGTTTATGACCTCTTCTACCGAAACCGCTTCCTTCATTCAATCTCACACCCGGAATCAAAAAATGACATGCACTAAAAAAGCTCAGCTTAATCGTTGAGGATAATCCGTTCAGTTGGAGGTCGAAGGTACCATAGCCCGCCTCACTGCGAGGCGAATTCCATAACCAGAAGCAAGCCCTCCCGCAATACCTGCTGTGATGCTTAACAGTGAGCCTGGAGGCTGAAAAGGCAGGAGGGGCAGGTAGTCTGTATCTTCATGCGTTGCAAGGATTAAACCTTGCTCTCCAAAAACTACAATCAAAGCATATAACCCCTTATTGATTATATTTCTGCAGGCGGGAAAAAAGGCCTCCGGTTCTGTTCCTAAAGAACGGCCCTCCAATTCTTCAATTTCCCAGTGCGAACAAACCAAAAACAGTTGAGGATAGCTCAAAAACCCCTTTTTTTCGAGCCAGGTAAGAGAGCAACCAACGATTGAACTGAGAACATTATGTTGTTGTATTTTTGATGTGAGAAAGTCTATTTTTTCTGGAGGTAATGTTCCATCAACTAACAAGACTTTGGTTCTTCTTAAAAGTTCTTCTTTAGGTACCAGTGTTTGTTGGTTGAGGGACTGAAGGTTATCTGTTTCTTCTACCTGGAAAAAAAGCTCTTCATCTTTTTTGACAACAACGCGCTTTCCGGTTGTAAATGCGTTGTTGCGAATAATATGCTGAACGTTAACCCCTTTTTGAAGAAGGCGGTTATAAATTTGATCTCCTATTTCATCGCGTCCAAGAAAAGTTATTAAGGTCGGTTCAGCCCGAAATCTAATCAGTTCACTGGCAAGAAGGTACCCAAATCCGCAATGTTCCAATTCGATTTTTCCAGAGGAGTTTGAGTTTCTAATGTGGACGCGAATTTCAAACCAGGTCTTTCCGACTACAAGTACTCCAGTCCGTTCATCGAAAATATAACCCCTCCCCAGAATGTAGCCCTTGCGCATGAGGTTTGAAATATGGACAGCAGCTGCAGAACGTGAAATTTTTAATCTCGCGGCAAGTTCATCCTGGGAAATCATAGGTTCTTTTTTTAAATAAGCAAGAATTTCCTTTTCGCGGTTAGTTAGGTAGCTCATTTTTAATTATCCTCTATTTTTAACAATAGTTCAGATATTTAAATAGTTGCTAAGTTTATAATAACAAAATTTCAAGTTCACAATCAATAAAAAAGAAGGGTCTTTATTTCCCATAATATCTAGAAAATTGTTCAGGGGTCATGATCACCTCCCGGGGTTTGGCTCCTTCGTACGGCCCT
>DAOURU010000206.1 GCA_030627585.1 Bacillota bacterium | reverse complement strand
GACTCAAAACAAAGATAAATGTCAACATAGGAACCTCCGGCGACCATGTCGACTTGGACCTTGAACTGGAGAAGGTCAGAGTAGCGGAGGAAGCCGGTTCAGACGCGATCATGGACCTGTCCACCGGTGGCGATGTCGGTATGATCCGAAGAGAAATTATAAAGAAGACATCTTTAATCATTGGCACTGTGCCGATATATCAGGTTGCCACGAAGATGCTGGGCAGTAAGAAGGCCATAGTGGAGATGACCGAAGATGATCTGTTCGATGCCATAGAAGAAAACGGAAAAGACGGTGTTGATTTTATTACCGTCCATTGCGGCGTAACGCAAAGGAGTGTTGGCTGCATACACGAAGAAGGGCGTGTCCTGGGTATTGTCAGCAGAGGCGGGTCTATTCTTGAAAGATGGATGCGCTACAACGAAAAAGAAAACCCCCTCTATGAGCGTTATGACAGGTTGTGTGAAATTGCTGCACGGTACGAAATGGTGCTGAGCCTTGGTGACGGTCTTCGGCCGGGATGCCTTGCCGACGCCACGGACAGGGGGCAGGTTCAGGAGCTTATCCTTCTGGGGGAGCTGACCAAGCGTGCCAGGGAACTTGGCGTTCAGGTCATGATAGAAGGGCCTGGGCATGTTCCCATCAAGGATATCGGGGCAAACATCAGACTACAGAAGAGCCTGTGCCACGGCGCGCCTTTTTATGTGCTTGGTCCTCTCCCGACGGACATTGCCCCCGGTTACGATCACATAACGTCGGCCATCGGCGGTGCCATCGCCGGATCGGCGGGCGCGGATTTCCTCTGCTACGTTACACCTGCGGAGCATCTGAGGCTTCCCTCGCTCGAAGATGTAAAGGAGGGGACCATAGCCTCCAAAATCGCTGCTCATATTGCCGATATTGCCAAGGGAGTGCCCGGCGCCTACGAAAAGGATCTCCGTATGGCGCAATATAGGAAAGACTTTGACTGGGAAGGACAGGTAGACATCTCTATTGATCCTGAGAAGTCCAGGGCATACCTCGAGAAGAGTGAAAGCGCCAAGGAAGAAGGCTGCACCATGTGCGGAGAATTCTGCGCGATAAAGCTGGGCAAAAAAGAGGCCATGTCCGGGTAATCGGCGGCTTAAGGAGTAGGGGTTATTATGCTTTCAGTTTCAGGCCTGACAAAGAAATTTGAGGATCTCACTGTTATGGAGGGGTTTGATCTGACCGTGCGCAGGGGAGGGTTTACCACTCTTATAGGTCCGTCCGGTTGCGGCAAGAGCACCCTTTTCGATGTGCTGACCGGTGTCTTTCCAAGGGATGGCGGCAGGATATCCTGGCTTGGGGAAGATGTTTCCGATCTGATGGGCAGGGCGGCTTACATGCAGCAGAAAGACCTGCTTCTCCCGTGGTTTTCCCTGATCGATAATGCCCTGCTCCCGGCAAAGATTGCCGGAGGTGGTGAGAACGGTTCACGGGAAAAGGCATCGGCCCTGTTCAACCGTCTGGGGCTGCACGATTTTGAGAATTACACGCCCCAGAAAGTATCCGGCGGCATGCGCCAGCGCTGCGCGCTTGTGAGAACCCTGATGTTCGAGCATGAACTGGTTCTCCTGGACGAACCCATCTCTTCCCTTGACGCCATAACCCGAAGAAGTCTTCAAGGCTTGCTCCTGTTGCTCCAGAGTGAGTTTAACAAGACTATACTGATGATCACGCACGATATAGAGGAGGCCCTTCTGATGTCTGATGAACTGCTTGTCCTGACGCCTATGCCGATGCGGGTAAGAGAGCGGTTTGTCCTGGAGATGCCGAAACCCGGAAGGAGCAGTAATCCTGAATTGCTGAAGATAAAAGAACATGTCCTCGAGGAACTGGAGGGGGATCTGGATGGAACGATCTAACTGGATTTCCCTGCTGATTGTCCTGGCTGTCATTGCGGTCTGGGAGTTTGCCTGCGGGTGGTTTTCTGTCCCAGATTTCATCCTTCCCGCCCCCAGCGAGATATTAAAGACAACGGTACTTAAAACATCCCTCCTCCTGCCGCACGCGGGCGTGACCGCGCTGGAGATAATAATGGGAATATTCCTGTCGCTGCTGGTCGCGGTACCGCTTGCGACGGTCATGTTTGCCTGCCCTTCGGTCGAACGTGCCCTGTCGCCCTTTCTCGTGGCATCTCAGGCGGTGCCCGTATTCGCCCTGGCGCCCCTCCTGGTGATATGGCTTGGATATGGCCTCGCCAGCAAAGTCCTGATGGCGGCGATTATCATCTTCTTTCCCATAACGGTCAGTCTGCTTGAGGGATATAAGAACTGTGATCGTGAATATGCGGTCTTCTTCGATCTGATGGGCGCCGGATTCTGGAAAAAGATGCGACTTCTCTACTGGCCATGGGCCCTTCCATATTTCTTTTCCGGCCTGAAGGTTGGAGTCACCGTCGCCACGATAGGAGCGGTCATCGGAGAGTGGGTGGGAGCGCAAAGGGGCCTTGGTTATCTGATGATACAGGCCAACGCGAGGCTGCAGGTATCTCTGGTCTTTGCGGCGATACTGTGGCTCTCCGTTATGGGGCTCGCCATGTGGGTATTTGTCGGCTTTCTGGAAAGGAAGGTCATTTACTGGAAATAGAGAAAGGAAAAGGTAGGTACAGGTATGAAGAAGAATCTCAGAACTCTTGTTGCAATCACGCTGGCGTCGCTGTTTCTGCTGGCCGCGCCTTCCCTCTGCGCCGCGCAGAAGCTGACCGTCATGCTGGACTGGTTTCCCAACATAGACCATTTACCCATCTATGTGGCGCAGCAGGAGGGCCTGTTTGCCGATGAGGGGCTCGAGGTCACGATACTGACCCCCTCGTCGACGACGGACGCCATGAAGCTTGCCGCCTCCGGTAATGTCGACATCGCCGTTTCGTACGAACCCCAGGTGATTATCGGCGCCTCGGCCGGTCTTGATATACAGGTTGTTGGAAGACTGGTGGAACAGCCCCTCAGTGTCCTCCTCTTTCTGAAGGGAAAGGGGATCAAAAGCCCGGCAGACCTGGAAGACAAGACGATCGGTTACACCGTTCCGGGCATGATGGATGTGCTGATGGAGGCATTCGCGAAGATCAACGGGATCAAAAACTACGAGCCCATCAATGTGGGTTTCTCGATTGCGCAGTCTCTGGTGTCCGGTAAGGTTGACGCGATTATGGGACCCTACAAAAACTACGAAACCGTAGCGCTTGAGGAAAAAGGGTATAAATCGGGGTATTTTGAGCTAAGCGACTGGGGCATACCGGATTATGATGAACTGGTCTTCATAAGTGGAAAACAGGCGGTGAGGGAAAGGCCGGAGACCGTTAGAGG
>DAOURU010000285.1 GCA_030627585.1 Bacillota bacterium | reverse complement strand
TACATCGACCCGCCCTACGGGATCAAGTACGGCTCCAATTTTCAGCCGTTTGTGAATAAAAGGGATGTCAAGGACGGCAAGGATGAGGATCTGACCCAGGAACCGGAGATGATCAAGGCTTTCCGGGATACCTGGGAGCTGGGGATTCATTCATATTTGACCTATCTGCGGGACAGGCTGCTACTGGCGAAAGAATTGCTGCATGAGAGCGGGAGCATTTTCGTGCAGATCAGCGACGAAAACGTGCATCTGGTAAGGTGCTTGCTGGATGAGGTGTTCGGTAAGGAAAATTTCGTTAGCGTTATTATTTTCTCGAAAACCTCCGGTCAAACAAGCAAACTATTACCGCCTGCAAACGATTTTTTAATATGGTATACCAAAGATATTAATCAAATTAAGTATCATCAACTTTATAAGGATAGAGATAAGGAATATCTGAACGCTGCTTACAATTATATTGAATTTGAGGATGGAAAAGTTGTTAAATTGAGTAAAGAACAAGTAGAAAAGGGTGAATTTCCTGCCGATTGTAAAAGATTTCGAATTGATAATTTAACCTCTCAATCTGGTCCAGGGGACGTTCCTGAGGCCAGATTTACATGGAACGGTAAAACGTATAAGTTAAAGTCTGGTTCCTGGAAAACTTCACTTGATGGATTAAGAAGGTTAGCGGAGAATAACCGATTGTGGTTTTTGGAAAGAAGCGTATATTACAAAAGATACATTGACGATTTTCCTATTCAGCCCATAAACAATATTTGGTCTGATACAACAATAAGCGGATATGCATCGGACAAAATATACGTTGTTCAAACTCTTCCGAAAGTAATTGAACGTTGCATGCTCATGACCACCGACCCGGGCGACCTTGTATTCGACCCCACCTGCGGCTCCGGGACTACCGCCTATGTGGCCGAGCAGTGGGGTCGCCGCTGGATTACCTGCGACACTTCGCGGGTGGCTATCGCCCTGGCCAAACAGCGGCTCATGACGGCGGTTTTCGACTACTACCAGCTCGCCTACCCGGAAGAAGGTGTGGGGAGTGGCTTTAAATACAAGACCGTTCCGCATATCACCTTAAAATCCATCGCCAACAACGAACCGCCGGCCGAAGAAATTCTCTACGACCGGCCTTACATTGATAAGAAGAAAGTCCGTGTCACCGGCCCGTTTACGGTGGAGGCCGTACCGGCCCCGACCGTCAAGCCCCTGGATGAGGCGGGTGAAGAAGAAGGGGCGTCCGATGCCTCGGTGGCCCGTTCCGGCGAGACGCTGCGGCAGGCCGAGTGGCGGCAGGAGCTGCTGCGAACCGGGATTCGGGCCAAAAACGGGCAGCGCATCGAATTTTCGCGGGTGGAGCCTTTCCAGGGGGCAAGGTGGATCCAGGCGGAGGGCGAAACGAAAGAAGATGTGCCCAAAAGGGTGTTGATTTCCTTTGGTCCGGAATATGCGCCGCTGGAGCAGAAACAGGTGGAGCAAGCATGGCAGGAGGCGCGGATGTTTAAGCCCGACATCTTGCTGTTTTGCGCCTTCCAGTTTGACGAGGAGGCGGCCAAGGACATCGACGAGTTAAAGCCGGAGATTGCCGGCATGCAGCTTTTAAAGGTGCAGATGAACGCCGACCTGTTTACCGATGACTTGAAGAAGAAGCGTTCCGGCAACGACAGCTTCTGGCTGATCGGCCAGCCCGACGTAAAGGTGAAGAGGATAACCAGAGGTGAAAATAAAGGCAAATACCAGGTTGAAGTGCTGGGATTTGATTATTACAATACCAAGACCGGCAGTGTGGAGTCGGGCGGCAAGAAAAATATAGCCATGTGGATGCTTGACACCAATTACGACGGGCGCAGTCTCTTCCCCACCCAGGTCTTTTTCCCGATGGCAGGGGCGAATGAAGGCTGGGCGAAGCTGGCGAAAACCCTTAAGGCACAAATCGATCCGGAAAGAATCGAGGCTTTCAGGGGAACCGTCAGCCTGCCTTTTGAAATAGGAGCCAACAAGACAATTGCCGTTAAAATCATTGATGACAGAGGGATCGAAAGCCTGCGGGTGATCAGGCTTTAAGGAGGAACTGGGTATCCGGGGGTGACGGGGATTACAAAGCGGCTGCTTGCCTACTGGCAGGACCCGGAAGAAAG
>DAOURU010000169.1 GCA_030627585.1 Bacillota bacterium | reverse complement strand
GATTACTGCCTTCATTGAAGAGAAGGGGTACGGGCAGGAGCAGGTCCACTACCGGCTCCGGGACTGGCTCATTTCCCGGCAGCGCTACTGGGGGGCGCCGATTCCGATCATCTACTGCGAGAAGTGCGGGACTGTGCCTGTCCCCGAAGCAGACCTCCCGGTTCTGCTTCCTCTCGACGTTGAATTCGAGCCGACCGGGGAATCTCCTCTCCTGAAAGCCGAAGACTTCCTCCGGACAAACTGCCCTGTATGCGGGGGGCCTGCGCGGAGAGAAACCGATACCATGGACACCTTTGTTTGTTCTTCGTGGTACTTTTTGCGCTACTGCAGCCCCCAGGAAACAGAAAGGGTGTTTGATCCGGAAAAGGTGCGCTACTGGATGCCGGTGGACCAGTACATCGGCGGGGTGGAGCACGCCATTTTACACCTCATGTATGCCCGCTTTTTTACAAAGGTGCTTTACGACCTGGGGCTTGTCCCGGCAGACGAACCCTTTACCAACCTCCTCACCCAGGGGATGGTTTTGAAAGACGGGGCGAAGATGTCTAAATCGCGGGGCAATGTGGTAAGCCCCGAAGAGATTATCGAAACCTACGGTGCTGATACGGCGCGCCTCTTCATCCTCTTCGCGGCGCCCCCGGAGCGCGACCTCGACTGGAGCGACCAGGGGGTAGAGGGAGCATTCCGGTTTATCAACCGGGTCTGGAGGCTGGTAGCCGGCGTCGCGCCTGAAATCAGAGAGGGAAAAGACTCTTCCTTTGACAGGGCAGCCTTAAGTTCTGAGGACCGCGACCTGCGGCGCGCCACGCACCGGGCAATTCAAAAGGTTACCGAAGACATCGGAAGACGTTTTAATTTTAATACAGCAGTGAGCGCCCTGATGGAGCTGGTTAATGCCCTTTATCACTACACGGATCAGGTTCCGCCGGGGAAGAGGAACAAAGGGGTTTTGCGGGAAAGTGTTGTGAATTTGATTCTGCTGCTTGCCCCCTTCGCCCCGCACCTTGCCGAGGAATTATGGGAGGCCCTGGGGAACTTCGCGAGCGTGCACAAGGAGAAGTGGCCGGCTTATGATCCTGAAGCTTTAGCTGTTGAAGAGATTACGATTGTCGTGCAGGTCAACGGGCGCGTGCGCGACCGGCTTCAGATCCCGGTGGGGATGGATGAGCAAGAACTGGAGAAAATTGTGCTTGCCCAGCCGAAGGTTCAAGGCTTAATTAAAGACAAGGAACTTGTCCGGGTTGTTTCTGTGCCCGGCAAACTGGTCAACCTCGTCGTTCGGGAAGGAGCGGCGGGCAGGGTTAAGTGAACCGGGAGCGCTCCATTTCGTTCACCCCGCGGGAAGATTTAAATACTTGTATTGTTTTCACGCCCTGGGGCTGGGCCGGGCTTGCGGCCACCTCTCACGGTCTCTGGGCCTGCACCTGGCCCTGGAAGGACAGGGAAAAAGCAGGCCTCCAGCTCGAGTCGACCTTAAAAAGAGCTGCTTCTTTCAAAGAAAAGGTTTTGAAATATCAAACAGAGCACTTATTGAAGCAGGCAGCGCAAGCCCTGCTTGCTTTTTTTCACGGTTCGCTTCAGCAACTGCAAGATGTTCCCCTGGATACCCGGCGCTTTACGAACTGGCAGCAGAAGGTTTACGCTGCCGCAAGCGCCATTCCTCCAGGAGAGGTGCGCTCCTACGGCTGGATTGCAAAAGAGTGCGGAAAACCCGGGGGAGCCCGCGCTGTCGGGCAAGCGCTTGCCGCCAACCCCTTACCCCTTTTCATTCCGTGCCATCGGGTTATTTATGGGGACGGCCGTTTGGGCAACTACGGGAGCGGGGGGCCGGAGTTGAAAGCGCGCCTTCTTGCCTTCGAAAAAAAGGGAGAGGGGTGAGTTCCGAATGTGGCACTGGGATCGCAAGGTGCAGGGTCTGCTCCTTCTTTTTGCGGCTGCTTTAATCTTTGCCGCAGGGTTTAAGTACGCTCAGTGGCAGGGAATGCCCGCGCGGGGCGAAAAGGTCTTGGTTGATGAAAAGGCGCGTGAAGGTGATGTTTCCGGGGAGGAACAGCCTCGACCCGAACTGATCGGGGTCCACGTAACAGGAGCAGTCAGCCGGCCCGGTGTCTATTATTTTCCTCAAGGTTCCCGGGTTATTGCGGCGGTTGAGAAAGCAGAGCCCCTCCCCGAAGCCAAGATTGACAGTCTTAATCTGGCGCGCCTCCTGGTTGATGGAGAGCGGATTTATGTGCCGCGTCCTGGGGAGGCACCCTCCCTTGAGACGGGAGGGTTTGCTTCCGGAAATGCCGGCAGCAGCCCGGGCGCCCCGGGTTCGAGTTTGGATTCTCCAGGAGGCAGGGTAAATCTTAACACAGCTTCCGCCGCAGAGTTGGACGCCCGCCTCCCCGGGATCGGTCCCGTCCTTGCCCAGCGCATTGTTGATTACCGGAACAGCCACGGTCCTTTTCGCTCCCTTGAGGATCTCCAGAACGTTTCCGGGATCGGCCCGCGCCGTTTCGAGCAAATTAAAGAGCTTGTGACAATCTAAGCAAGAGAAAACGAAAAGCTTCCGGGGACCGCGAATTTTTACAGGGGCCGGCAGGAATTTTACCAAAAACCTCGAATAAAATTCTACTGAAACCTAACTTTATTTCCTGCCTGTGGGGGTTCTGTCCTGCGCCGCGTGAGATGCGGAGAAGGGTGGACAAGTCGTGACTGGAATTTTATGAAAGGGAGGTGAGAGGGGGAGGGTAGCTTTTGGTCCTTTCGGTTTGGACCGGGAGTTTTCTCGTGACCCCAGGTGCTGGGAGAGGCGGGTTCGGGGGCCGGAAGCGCCGGGAGCAACGAGAAGGAGCCAACAAGGAATCAACAAGGAATTAGGATCTTAAAGGGGGGAGAAACGACCTGGCTCAGCGTAAAAGTCGTGCCGACGTTAATGTATTAAGGGGGGAAAAATTATTATGGATCTCAACTGGATGATGACAGTCGCGATTTTGCTTCCACTTGTATCCGGAATCCTGCTTTATATCTTTCGCCAGTACCAGGTCCGCGGCCTGATCGTCATAATAACGGCAATCGCACTGATCATCAATTCCATCCTGTTCTTGAAGCAAGGCCGGGTTGAATTTACGCCTGAAGGCGGTTCCAACTGGGGTCTTGCCATTACGGTACTCGATTATATTATTTTGTTATTTTATCTTTATGTAGGTCTCAGTTTGCGCAACTGGCTCGTCTTGATCTTTGGTCTTACCCAGATTATCCCGCTTGCCTGGTGGGAATTTGGGATGGGGGCACATGTTGAAGTCGAGCCGGCTTTTGTCGTAGATCATCTTGCAGTCGTAATGACTTTAGTGATCTCAATCATCGGCTCACTTATCTGCGTTTATGCCATCCGTTATATGCACGACCACGAACACCACCTGCACCTCGAGAAGTCGCGGCAGCCGCGGTTCTTCTTCTGGCTGGTGATGTTCCTGGGCGCGATGAACGGACTTGTTTTTGCGAATAACCTGTACTGGCTCTACTTCTTCTGGGAAGTGACCACGCTTTGCTGCTTCCAGTTGATTGCCCATGACCTGACAAAAGAAGCTATCAACAACGCTGCGCGTGCCCTCTGGATGAACTCGCTGGGTGGCACTGCTTTCGTCTTCGCGATGATTTATCTTTATCTCAACAATGGTGGGGCCGACGCCCTTTCGCTGCAGAACATCATTACAGGAGGCATAGAGCAGGCTGCGGTGCTGCTGCCGGTCGCGCTCCTGTGCTTCACCGGTTTCACCAAAGCAGCCCAGTTGCCCTTCCAGAGCTGGCTGCTGGGAGCGATGGTGGCGCCGACACCGGTT
>DAOURU010000238.1 GCA_030627585.1 Bacillota bacterium | reverse complement strand
GTCTACAATTGAAGAGGCCAGGGCCGAAAGCCATAAGATAATCGTTCCCGTTGCCAGAACCTGGCCTTTTGTGATTTCTAAAGCGGCCCGCGCCAGTGCTTCGATAATCCCCACTTTCTCCAAGGCCCCCACAATGACGAAAAGGCCCATAAAAAAGAAAATTGTCGGCCATTCCACACTGAGAAGCACGTCTTCAATTTCTACCCGGGTGATAAGAAGGAGGAGCACCGCTCCGCCGAGGGCAATTGAAGCTGTTTCCAAACCAAGGGCACCGTGCAGGAAGAAGCAGAGTATGGTCAAACCCAGTACGATTAAAGACCGGCGCATGAGCCTGTAGTCTTTAATCTGAGCGACAGCGTCAAATGTTTTTACTTTTTCTTTCAGGTGATTCTCGATTACAAGCTCTTTGCGGTAAATAAGCCAGAGGAAATACAAAGTAACGAGAAAGATCACTATCACTACCGGGGTAAGGTTGACAATAAAATCAAGAAAGGTGAGCTTTGTGGCGCTTGCAATCATGATATTGGGAGGGTCCCCAATCAGGGTGGCAGTCCCCCCAATATTGGAGGCCAGAATTTCGGTCACGATGAAGGGAAACGGATTGAGACCGAGTTCATACACTATGGAAAAGGTAACGGGTACGACAAGCAGTACTGTCGTAACGTTGTCCAGGAAAGCAGAGGCGACAGCGGTTAGTACTGCCAGACCGGCCAAGATCCGAAAAGGCTCCCCTTGCGCCAACCGTGCCGCCCAAACAGCAAGAAATTCGAAAACACCGCTGCGCCGCGTCACCCCGACGATGATCATCATTCCTACCAGGAGTCCAATCGTGTTGAAATCTATGGCGTGAACGGCTTCCGCCTGCGTAAGCAGGCCGCTCACCAGAACAACCACCCCTCCGGCGAGTGCCGCCACCGCCCTGTGAATTTTCTCCGTAACGATTAAACTGTAAACAATAATAAAAATACCTGCTGCAAATATGACCGGCCATTCTACCGCCATTTCTCCAACCTCCCAATCTTTTGACAGAATTTTCAGGAAAGAGCAACAAAGCCGTTTCTCGCTGCTTTCACTGAGATATAATTCTATCAAAAAGTTCTCATTTCAACAATATCTTCAAATCAGCATGGTATATGTCAAATGTTAGTGATTTTTCAACAAATGGCTGATAATAGGCTAATTAACCAGGTCGCGCAATAAATAACAGAAAATTATTAAAATGTTGAGGCGGCGGCCCCCATTTATTTTTCAGAAGAGGATTAGAGGATTTTCCCGGCGCAAGGAAGAATAATCTCAACTCAAGAGAATTTCCAGTACATTACCGGGGGGAAAGTCATGAAAATTGATGTGCACGTACATATTCTGTCCCCGGATTTCATCCGGGACATCGAAAGGAACCTCGAGCGGGACGCTCACTTTAAAATGCTTCATTCCGGCCCGAAAGCGAAATTTGCGACTGCTGAAGACGTCCTGGCCAATATGGAGAAAACCGGGATTGAGAAATCGGTTGTTTTCGCTTTTCCTTACCGCGACCTGGGGATGTGCCGGGAGGGAAATGATTACATCATCGAGACGGTGAAACGCTACCCCGACCGGTTCATCGGCTTTGCAGTCGTCCCCCCACAGGAGCGGGGGATGGAGCAGGAGCTGATCCGCTGCCGGGAAGCCGGGCTGAAAGGAGCAGGAGAGATCATCCCCGCCGCCGTCCACATCGATATTTCCGATCAAAATCAGGTGGGGCGCTTTACCGGTCTCTGCCGGGAACTGAACTTTCCCATCTTAATGCATACAAATGAGCTGGTAGGCCACTATTACCCGGGCAAGGGAAAGATGGGGCCCGAGCACGCCTACCGCTTTGCGGTTAACAATCCCGACAACAAGATCATTTTCGCCCACTGGGGCGGGGGGCTGTGCTTCTACGAGTTGATGCCGGAACTGCGCAGCTCCCTGAACCACGTTTCCTACGATACAGCGGCATCTCCCTTCCTTTTCCGGCCGCAGGTTTACGAAGCCGCCCGGCTGGCCGGTGTGCTTCCCAAAGTAATGCTGGGAAGCGACTTCCCGCTTCTCTCACCGGCGCGCTACTACAAAGAATGGGAGCAGACGAACCTTACAGAAGAAGAAAGGGCCGGTATCTGGGGGAAAAATGCCTGGCGTCTTTTCCCTTAAACCTTTACGTTTCCTGCAGGACCGTGTAGTTGGCGAATTTCAGGCCGCGGTTGACGAGGCCGGTCCGCTGAATCAAACTGCTGCATCGCGCCAGGGGGCGACGCCCTCACAAAAAAGATCGGAGCTCTGACCTGGATTAAGCGTAACTGTGCATTCCCGGAAGCAAATAATTAACACCGAAAAAAGTAAACAAAACCGCCAAAAACCCCACAACTACCAGGATTGCGGCCGGACGCCCCCGCCAACCCCGGTTCTTGCGAACATGCAGGTAGATCCCGAAAATAATCCAGGTCACCAGCGACCAGGTCTCCTTGGGGTCCCAACTCCAGTAACTTCCCCACGCTTTTTCCGCCCAAACGGCGCCGGTCACAATGGTCAGGGACAGCATCATGAATCCGAAAGCCACCACCCTGTAGATCGGTTCATCCAGCAACGCTTCCCCTTCTTCTCCCTTATCGCCGCTAGCGCCG
>DAOURU010000256.1 GCA_030627585.1 Bacillota bacterium | reverse complement strand
TCTTTTGCCTAAAGCTTAGCCCTTTACTTCATCCCCTTCATCAGGCGGCTGCCGGGGATGCCGCCTCCGGGGATAAAAGGGGGATTGCAGGCCCGCCGTAAAAGAAAAGCCGGGATGCGGAAAACGCAGAGCCCGGCAAAATTCCACACTGCTCCCCTTTCCGCACTGGGAGGCGCACCCGTTTCCAGATACACCCTAGCGGTCCGACCGCCATAGCGCAGCACGCCACAGGCCGGTGGACTCGGAGAAAGATAAAATAAAGATAAAATTGTGATATTAATACATTCGCTCTAGGAGGCGAGATTCCTGCTTTTGGGCGAGGTTTCAGAAAAAAATTTTTTAGGGCCGGAGGAACATTCGCAAGGAGGCGCGCCTTGAGGAGTGTCACTGAGGGACCGGCTGTTATCGGGGATTAAAGGGGGAGAGCTGTCTGTTTTTTTCTTGCGTAAAAAAAACCAAACCATTAAAAATGGTTTGGTTTTTTAAGAGGGGAAGCAAATAAACAAAACAGTTTACCGAACATTAGAAAAAAGTCCTTGTTTATTTTCCTGTGGGCGGGTTTTCCGGTTGTTTTTGTTTCGGCCGATCTTTGCCGGCGAGAGCCTTTTCGCCGGCTTTAATCAGCTTGCGCACCATCTGGCCCCCGATTTTACCCGCTTCCCTTGCCGTGAGCTCATCCCCGGGATTGGCGAGATCGTCGTCCAGCCCCAATTCCCGCGCCGTTTCCCATTTCAGGCGTTCGTGGGCGTCCATTTCTTTTTTATCTTCCTGTTCTTTATTCTCCGGCATAATCTCACCTCCACCTATAGTTTTCCGCAAAAAACAAAAAATATTAATACCTGTTCATAGAGGTAATTGCCGCCGCTTCCTCCAGGTGATAGAATTGCTATGGGGTTGGGAGCGCAATGCGGCATGAGACGAGCCCTCTGGGGGTGGAGGCGGAAATTGTCGCATCCCCCCGAAATGTTGCTTTGCTGAAGCTTGTGGGAAGCCTCGTCCATTTCAGGCTGCATAAAAAATAAGCAAGCCAAAAGAGACAAAAGGAAACCAGTGAAGGGAAGACGGGATGGAAAAGAAGAATTGGGTGATCAAGAAGAATCGGGTGAACAGCATCCCGTTAGGGAGCCTCCTCTTAGGGAGCCTCCTCATTTTCGCGCTTTTTTTGTTTCCGGGGTGCAGGAAGCCGGCGGTACCTGTTGAGGGGCCGGAAAAAACGCCTTCTGTGCAGGATGAGGAGCCTTCATTAACAGATCCCTTGACGGGCCGTCAGGTGAGACGGATTATTCCTTTGCTTGCGGTAATGGTAGATAACCTGAAGGGGAGCAGGCCCCAGACCGGGCTGGGAGAAGCAGGGATTGTCTACGAGATCGAAGCCGAGGGAAGGATCAGCCGGTTCATGGCCCTCTATGCCGGGGACCCGCCTCCGAATGTCGGCCCTGTCCGGAGCGCCCGCACCTACTTCCTGCACCTCGTGCGGGAGTGGGGCGCCTATTACGCTCACATCGGGGGCTCTGAAGATGCAAAGGCCAACATCCGCCGGTGGGGAATTCAGGACCTTGATGATTTTAAAAACAGCCCCGGGTTCTGGAGAGACCGGACAAGACGGGCGCCGCACAACGCCTACTTGAATCTTGCCGAGGCGCTGGCAGGAAAGGCTCCCGAAGGAATTTTAATTTACAAGGATTGGATTTTTGAGGATCCGCCGGCGGGACCCCCCAATTGCCGCGGGTTTTCTTTTCGCTACAGGCAGGATTATGAAGTTGCTTACAAGTTTTCGCCGCAGCGGAAGGAGTACCTGCGCTTCATCAACGGCGTTCCCCACACCGACCGGGTGACGGGATGCCAGCTTGCCGCAACCAATGTAGTGATTCAGTACGCTCCGCACATCTATTTGGGGGACGCCCTGGGGCACATTGAGGTCGAGCTTGTCGGCCGGGGGGAGGCGGAGTTTTTCCTGGCCGGGAAGCACATCAAGGGAAGCTGGGAAAAGGCGGGGGCTTCTGCCCCGACGAAGTTTTATGACAGTGAGGGCCGGGAGATCCGCTTCGTACGTGGAAACACCTGGATCCAAGTGCTCCGCCCCGGAACGCTGGTAACGCGGATTCCGCCGGGAGGGAATTAATACCGGTAGGCCTCGCGCGGGCGGGCAAGCTGCCGCCAGAGTTTAACTGTTTCTTCAAAGAGGAGCGGGACGAGGGAAAGCCCTGCCACAATCAGCCACCCCTCCACTCCCAGCGGCACGGTTTTGAAGATCTTCTGAAGAGGCGGAAGCAGCATCGCCAGAAGCTGCAGCCCTACGGAGAACAGGCCGGCGCCCACCAGGAACCTGTTGCTCGCGGGCCCGATGCGGAAAAGGGAAAACTGGAGCGACCGGACATTAAAGG
>DAOURU010000315.1 GCA_030627585.1 Bacillota bacterium | reverse complement strand
TTTGCTTGACAAGGAAGTGCCGGGTTACCAGTTGGGGCGCGGGGAATTATGGCGCCATTCGATCGCCTGTGCAATGGCGGCAAGGACCCTGGCCCGGCGCGTTCGGTTCTCATCCCCTGATCAGGCCTTTATTGCGGGGCTCTTACACGATATTGGCAAGGCGATCCTTAGTGTTTATGTAAAGGAAGCTTTTGGCGAAATTATCAAAAAGGTGCATGATGAGCAAATTTCTTTTACGCAAGCAGAAGAAGAAATTTTGGGTTTTACACACGCGGTGATTGGCGCAAAAGTGACTAATAAATGGAATTTACCCGTTCCCCTCGTGGAAGCAATTGCCTTTCATCACAACCCTCTAAGAGCGAAGGAAAACCCGAAACTTACCGCTCTTGTGCACCTTGCGGATGCCATTTGCATGACGATGGGGGTTGGTTTGGGAGGAGACGGCCTATATTATCCTCTTCTTTCGGAAGCTTTTTCCTTATTGGGACTTAGATCAGAAGATCTTGAGAGGATCATGGAAGAACTGGGCGATTTATTTGTTGATGAAAACGCCTTCCTCCTCGGCGAAGAAAAATAGTAGTTGCATAAAAAGAACATTAAATGCGTAAAAAAATGATAGCTGAATGTTCCAGGAATTGGGGGTAGTAAAGTGCCGGGGAGTTTTTTTCATAAATTAGAAAAATGGGAAAGGCGCTTACAAGCTTTTTTAATTATTTGCTTTGTTGGTTTGGTAATTCTCCAATTAATGTTTACAAAAGAACCCTTCCGTTTCTATTTAAGTTTTGCCGAGCGCCTGGAAGGGGTGCCCTGGTCGGAGGAGAATCTTCCTGCTGCTGTCCAGGCGGAGGAGCGCCTGGGAAGAATAGAAATCGCTCTCACCGGATATTTTTCCCTTCCGCGTGCTGTCGTTCTCGTTAACGGACGGGAGGCAGCAAAGTTTACGGAACGGGAAGTTTGGATTAAGGTAAAAGAAGGAGACGAAATTCAGATTGACGGTTCGGCTTACGCCTGCCCTTTAAACTTTCAGGTTGTTAAATGTTCTCCAGAAGTAATCTGGCCTCTGGTAAATTACCATGTAACGACCAACGGTTCACGGGTGAGTATGGGTAAGGTCGAATTAAAGTAAAATTTTTGGGGGGATCGGTTTGCATGAGTATGGAAGCCGGGGGGTTGCTGCAATTGCAGTTCTGATGGCTCTTACAGAAACCCGGGAAGAAGAAGTAAAGAAAAAGGCCGAATTTGCGAAATTGGGCGTTAAAACGGCTGCGGTTGACCTCGGGGGAGAGTTTATCGGTTCGGTGAAAAAGTTTATCGAGCGTGCCATTGTTGCAGCTAAAAGGGAAGGAGTAATTAAAGAAACTCACAGTGACGTGGGAGCGGTTGCCGGTGCGGCTAGAGAAGCCTTGAGTCAAGTCAGCCCGAAAGCGATTGGTTTTAATGTGGGCGGGAAAATCGGGATTGCGCGTTACAAGGACCACCTTAGTGTCGCCGTTTTTTTCGGAATTGGACTCCTTCATTTAGATGAAGTCGCGATTGGTTTAGGCCACCGGGCTGTTCCTTAAGGAGGGTTGAGAGTGGGGGAGCTTTGGGTACGGGGAATCCGCGGGGCCGTAACAGTACCCGAAAATTCGCGGCATGCGATCTGTGAAGCTACCAAGGAGCTGCTCACATTAATTGTTCAAGAAAATGAAATTAGCAGCGAGGACATTATCAGTATTATCTTTTCTGTTTCAATTGATTT
>DAOURU010000261.1 GCA_030627585.1 Bacillota bacterium | reverse complement strand
TCCCGATCAACCTGCCGGAGGTAGGTCTCCAGGTCTTTTAACCGGAGCTTTTCAAGCTGTTCCGTAATAAGGGGGGACGGCTCCGGCAGGGCTGCCGGGGGAGCAGCAGCGGAAAAACGGGGAGAAATAAGAAAAAAAAGAAATAAAAAGCTTAAAAAGATCTTGTGAAGGCCGCGAAAATTCTTCAAAAACTTCTCCCCCTCAATGCAACCTGGAGCCTTTAAGGAAGCAAACGTACAATCACTTCTAAAATCGCCGCGAAGATCGGCAGGGCCAGGATTAAAATCAACACTTTCCCGGCTACCTCAATTTTATTTGCAATCGTCCCTTCGCCGGCGTCCCGGCAGATTTGAGCGCCGAACTCTGTCACATAAGCAATTCCCAAGATTTTTAAAAGGGTCGTGAGATACAACTCATCAATGTGGGCGCGTCGGGTGAGATCCCGAAAAACCATGATAATTGCCCCCATCTTTCCTAAAATCACAATAAAGATCATAATCCCGAACCCGAGTGCAAGGAACGGGGCGATTTCAGGGCGCTCCTCCCGCAACAAAACTGCAAGTACAGCAACGAGCAGGCCGAGGCCGACTATCTGTAAAATCTCCAAGGTGCTCCCTCCCCTTCAAACTAAAAGAGGCGGAAAACAGATCGAACCATATTGTAGAGCTCGTTAATCAACTGAACCACCATAATCAAAACCACAACCACCCCTGCCAGGGTCAGCATTTGGGCCTGTTCCTCTTTATCCGCCTGCTTCAGGATAATATGGAAAACTGAAATGAGAATGCCAATGCCGGCAATCTTAAAAATCAGGTCTACATTCATGCCGCAACCCCTCTCCTTTGGTCCTTATAAAAACAGCAAAACAATGCTCATCCCGAGCAAAAATCCTCCGTACCGCCAGAGCCGCTCATTTTTTTCCTGTTCTCGCCGTGCCTTTTCTTCTTCCTGGCGCAGGTGCAGGGAAGCTAAGGTAATATTTTTATGCTGCTCCTCCCGGTCGGAAATTCCCAACCCTTCTCCAAAACCACGCAGGATCGCAAAATCCTCTTTGCGAAGAACGGTTTTCTTCCATTCCTGGAGGAGAGACTTCCTCCAGGCCTCCGCTGCCGTATAACCCTGGGGGGTACCGAGCAACCCGCCTGCGGTCAGAAAAATTGTGTTCACCGGAGGTTCTGCTGCCTGTCCAATTTTTTTCAAGGCCGCAGGGAGAGGTGTGGCGCCGTACATAATCTCCGTATCTAACATTTGTAAAGCCACCTGCAAGGCCTGCAACTGGCGCGGGCGAAGCGAATAATAGGAGGCAATATGAACCCCGGCCAAACCTGCCGCACCGATCACGAGAAAAATACCGAGCAGCTTAAAAAACACATCGCACCCCACCTTTTGCGCCGGACCAAAAGAGGTTTCGCGACTCATCCCAAACCCCTTCAATCGTCCCCGGCCCCTTTCGCCTGCTTAAGAAAACATAGCGCTCAAAAACCTGCCGCAAGATCAACTCCTGAATATGGGGACGCTTTTCAAGCTCCTCCCAGCACGAAGCATGCACGGTCGCCAAGATGCTGACACCTGTATGAACCATCTCCCAAAGCGCTGTTACATCTTCGAGACGACCGATCTCATCCGTGGCAATAACCTGGGGGGACATGGAACGCAGCAACATCATCATTCCTGCTGCTTTTGGGCAGTGGTCGAGCACATCTACGCGGGGGCCAAGATCATGCTGGGGAACTCCTGCAAAACATGAAGCAAGCTCGCTTCGTTCGTCTACCACACCTACATTGAGCCCCGGAAATTTGAAAGCAGGTATCCCGTAACTTAAATGGCGGATCAAATCCCGTAAAATGGTGGTTTTCCCGGCGCGGGGCGGAGACACGATTAAGGTATGGAAAACCCTGCCTTCTTTGAGATTCAGGATATAAGGCAAAAGGGGATCGGCAGCACCTGGCACGGCACGCGCAATCCGGAAATTTAGACTGCCGAGGTCATTTAAAGTTTTAACGAAACCCCCTTCCAGGACGGTCTTGCCTGCTAAACCTACCCGGTGTCCACCCGGCAGGGTCAAATACCCCTGCCGGAACTCCTCCTCAAAGGCATAAATTGAACCCTGACTGATCAATTGAACCGTCTTCCAGATCTCCTCTCCGGAAACATGATAGGCTTGCGTCGTTGAACTAACAGGGTTTCCCCTGGAATCTAAAAAGCATTCTCCCTGATCAAGCCGTACAGCCAAGGGGCGGTTTTTGCGAATCCTGATTTCTTCAAGCCCCTGGACTCTCGACGCGGGTAATTGCATGAGAATTTTTCCTAAAGAAGGAGCAAGGTATG
>DAOURU010000061.1 GCA_030627585.1 Bacillota bacterium | reverse complement strand
GGGACACCGCCAGGTATCGTCATGCCCTTTCAGTTCCGGGGAATCAGGGTGGTTACCGCAGAACACCGCTCTCCCTCCAAACAAATAAAGCTGTTTTTATGATTTTATCACCCCGGCTTTATTTTTAAAATCCCTCCAAGAACTCTTACTTTTTTCTAAAACAGGATCATGTAAAGCAAATTACTTGACTTTAATATGTAATTTAATTATAATATATGTTGCTAACATATATAGACAAAAATCCATGAAGCTTTTTAAACAAATTGTCTCAAGGCAAAGGGGGTGAGCCGGTGCTTAATGAAACAGAAGCCATCTTAAAACAGCTTCAAGAAGGCCAGGCCCAAATGGCGCGGCATCTTCCCGGTATGCTAGAAAACTTTCAGACCCTTGCCCAGTCCATTATGAAACAGGAAACTCTTGCACCCAAGTTTAAGGAACTCATTGCAGTAGCCATTGCAGTTGCCATCCGTTGCCAGCCGTGTATCGCCCACCATGTAAAACGGGCTCTCGAACAGGGTGCCACAACAGCGGAAATCCTTGAAGCGTGCAGCATAGCTGTTATGATGGGAGGAGGCCCTTCCATTGCTTATTCTTCCTGTTATGTAATAAAAACTTTAAAGGACCTTGGTGCCTTGGAGCAGAAAGAAGTGCGCTGTGATAAGTGCCAGACAGATGTTCCGGAAATTGAAATTCACGAACACAGGGGTCGGAAGCTTTGTGAAGACTGTTATGTGGCGGCCTTAACCCGCCCTCAACCCTGTGATCCGGGTGCGGTTTCGGCGGCCAGGACGAGCCGGGAATTGCAAGGATTTAAAGGGGCGCAGGGGCTTACACCCCTCCAAAAAAAGATTTATGACTATTTGAAAGAAAAAGGGAAGGCAACCCGCCCTGAATTGGCTGCTTATGTAGGGATTCCCTTGGAAGATTTAGAAAAAGAGTTTGCGGTTTTGCGGCACTGCGAATTAGCACGAGGCTTTAAAGAAGGAAACACTGTTTACCTTACATTAATGTAGCCTTTTCAATGTAGCCTTTTCGTAAAAAGTCAAATAACAATAAAAGAGGGGTGTAGCTCTCTTTTTTTCATTCAAAAAGCAAAAAACTAGCCGCGTTTATATTGTAAGATGATGCTTCCGATTGGGTGTCCTGTGTCCCTGGCAATGACCGGACACTTAACGCGGAGCAGAAAAAAGATATCTTTTCCGCAAAATTGAAGGGTTTCGTAGTTCGCCTGGCCTTTTGCAATAATCAGATCTGCCTGATTAAACTTTTCCTGAAATTCCGGGGAACACAGGTCCAATAACGTGCCTGGTGTATCGGAGCCGGTGTTGACTACTTCCACCAATTCCACCAGTCCCGCAAAAGTCGCATCTTCTTCAGTCGCATCGTTGATAATAGGGCCTCCTTTTACCGCGTAGCTGAACTTTTCGGCAGGAAATTCTTCAATAAGAATTCGGTCAAAAAAAGTTTCTCCCGCATTATCTCCGATATAAAGGATCTTTCCCGACTTTTTAATAACATCCTCAAAGTCCTGAAAATAGTTCACCGTAAAAGGCTTTTGTATTGTATCTTCGATTGTTTTGTTTACTGTTTCAAGATCACGAATGGCAAAGTCGATGATATTTCCTGCAATCGCCAGTTTTACGGCCACCTCGAGCCTGTTTGCAGAAACACTGACAAGATGCTTTAAACTTGGATACAGCCTGTGCGCTGCTTTGTTGAAATACTGCTTCAGCCGGCGGTAAGGATCCGGGCACGAGGTTTCCTGTTTGACGATACTGTGTGCTAAGTAACTGAGTCTGGCAGGATATTGCATAAAAGAGACTTCTGAAAATGCCGCTAAAACCTTCCGGAGCACTTTTTCTTGTACCTGCTCATCGGGAGTAGCCATCCGCGCGGCATCCAGAGCCTGTCTTACCAGGCAGGGAGCGCAGTCGTGAAATGTCAACATGACCAGGTGAAACCCACCTCTCCCATGCAGCATCCGGGACTGAGTTCTTTTCGAAAAGTCTCATAAGCAAGATAACCGGTACAGTGAGACATAACAATCTCCTTAATCCCGTGCCGGCGAATTAAATTAAAAGTCGCTCCAATCTCTTCTTGATTCGCTTTCATGAGGTGAAATCCCCCCATTAAACCATAAATTCCCGTTCCGGTAACTGAAACAGCAGCGCTAAGGATCCTCTCAAGCCCGGGATGACAACAACCGGTCAGCACCACTACTCCACGCGATGTAAGGATAAAAAGAGCTTTTTCATCTAAAAAATCATCGGCAACCAATTCTCCATCCTTTTCCACAAGCGCTCCTTTAAGACCGTATTCCCTGCCTGGTAATGCAATTTCTCCGCTTAAGAGGATGCCCGGAAAAATCTCCTGGGGTTTCTTCGACAAGAAAAATTCGGCACCCAATTCTTCCAGTTCCTTTTTTTGCCAGGGTATTCCCGTCTTCCTCCTGCCTTTCTCTTCCTCCTGGTACTTTTGTTTGAAGATTTCCGGATGGGCAAAAACAGGAGACCCGTTTTTTCTTAATGCAGTAAGCTGCCTTAAGCCACCGGTATGGTCATAATGCCCATGACTTAAGACAACCGCATCAACGGAGCCGAGGTCGGCCTGGAGAACCCGCGCATTATGGAGTAGCGTTAATCCCTGCCCGGTATCAAAAAGCACCTTTTTCAGGCCAGAGGGGCCGCGCCACCGGATGAAAGCGGAAAAACCATGTTCGGCCAGGAGTCCGGCCCGGTAAACAATGTTATCGCAAAGGATCGTAATAGAGAGCTCTTCTTTCATGATAAAGGCTCTTGAAAAAATTAATGATCACACAAGTTCGGGCCGGTAACCAGATTTCCTTGAAGAAATGCTTTAACAACTTCTTTGATCGACCCGCTTGCCCCGGCAACCACCTGAATATTGTTTTGTGCAAAAAGCTGTTGGGCGCGCATTCCCATTCCTCCCGCAATGACCACGTTTACTCCTTCACGTGCCAGTAAGCGCGGCAACAAACCTGGCTCATGGCCGGGATTCTCAACAACCTTATTATTGATAATTTCCCCCCCTTTAACCTCGAACACAACAAATTTTTCGCAGTGCCCGAAGTGGGAAGCCACTCCGTTTCTTTCTGATGCCACAGCAATCTTCATTTTTTCTGCTCCTCCTTTGTATGTAATGTTCCGATCATGTTTAGTTTTTCCTCGGATTCATAACGTCTCTCGCCCATCCGGGAACAAGCGGCTGATTACATTATCCCAGACCTTTTCAATCACCTTCCCTGCCTCTGTTTGGAGCAGGCTTTCCACAGACCTTTCCTGTTCCATTACATCCAGGACCGCCGGGTCGAAAGGAATCTTTCCAATTAGATCGATATTTTCCCGGAGACAATAATGCGCGATTTCGCCGGTCATCTCCGGACACAAATCGTATTTATTGATGCAAACCAGCGCATCAACCCCAAAGTGACGGGCTACGCCCAGGACCCGCTCTAGGTCATGGAGACCCGACACCGAAGGCTCTGCGACAATCAGGGTGAGGTCTGTTCCGCTCAAAGAAGCAATTACGGGACAGCCGATCCCTGGTGCCCCATCAATGATGATTAACTTTTCACTCTCGCCCAGTTTTTCAGCATTTTTGCGTACCTCAGTAACCAACTTCCCGGAGGCCTCGGCCCCGATATAGAGACGGGCATGTGAAAAAGGGCCGTATTTTGTGCGCGACACAATGCTGCGTCCAGTCTCTACTTCCTCCAGCTTGAGCGCACCCACAGGACAAACATAAGCGCAAACCCCACACCCTTCGCATCGGAAGGGATCCGGAGTAAGGTTTTGGATCGCTTGAAAACGACAGTGCTCCTCACACTTACCGCATTCAGTGCAGAGTTCAGGATCCTTAACAACCGTTTTTGCCCCTTTAAATCCCTTTTCCTCTAGCACTTTAGGATGTAAAAGCAAGTGCAAATTCGGGGCATCGACATCGGCATCCGCACTTACGGCACGCCAGGCAAGGGCAAGAAACCCGGCAGTAACTGTTGTTTTTCCCGTTCCCCCTTTTCCGCTCGTAATTACGAGTTGGCGCATGAGCAACGCTCCTTTATTTTGCTCAAAATCTGAGAGAATTGTTCCTGCCAGTAGGGAATTACTTTGCTAAAAAGAACCCCTTTTGCACCTAGAGCTGCAAGATGAGGACTAAACGGAATTTTAAGAAGAATCGGAACCTTGTAGGTACTACAAAGTTCTTCAATTATATTGTCCGCTTCCGCGCGATCCTCTGTTCCCGCCCGGTTAAGAATCACGCCGTGGGGAATACCGAGTTGTTGGACAAGCTGAAAAGCAATTTCCAGGTCATGGCGTCCAAAAGGAGTCGGTTCAGTTACAAGAATTGCATAATCGCTCCCGCGGATTGCTTCAACCACAGGGCATGAAGCACCCGGGGGAACATCAATAATTATTATTTTTCCCTTTTGTCGGGGTAATCCCTCTTTCAACTTGCGTGTTACAGGAACTGGAGGCGCTTCTCCGACATTGAGACACCCCTGCCAGATTTCTAGAAAGTCAGCCCTCCCTTTTTCAACCCTACCAATTTCCCGGGGTTTTTCTTGAATCGCCTCAACCGGACAGACAAGACTACAACCCCCGCAGCCGTGGCAGAGTTCCGGAAAAGTCAGAATGGCACCTGGAATGATAGCTAAGGCATTAAACTGGCAGAAGTCCGCACAAATGCCGCAATAATTACAGCGTTCTTTAGCAACTTCAGGAACGGGAACAGAAACAGGAACAACCTCTTCAAGGGTCGGTTTTAAGTAAAGTCCTGCATTAGGTTCTTCCACATCAGCATCCAGGAGGAGAACGCCATCACCTCCTTTTGCTGCGAGAGAAAAGGCAAAATTTACGGCAACCGTCGTCTTTCCCGTGCCACCTTTTCCGCTCAAGACTGAAATAATCACCTGATACCCCATCCCTGCGGCCCGGGTCTGCTCGGACCTGGTACAGTTAATTCTGACAATTCGCCCTGTTGATAGAGTTCGAGCACCTTGCGAACCATCTCTCCAGGCGCCTGGAAGATTTTTACCCCTCCTGCCGCCAGAATCCCAAAGGCATTCGGTCCACACTGACCGGTAATAAGTTCTTTCACGCCCTGGTTAACAACTTCCTGAGCTGCCTTAATTCCGGCGCCACCCCCGACAGTCCTGCCCGGATTCGTAACTGCTTCGCACTCCAGGGTTTCCGGATTTACAAGAAGAAGGTAGGCACACCGCCCAAAACGGGGATCTACATAAGCGTTCAGATCCTTTCCTGTTGCACTAATGGCAATCCGCATCTCTGTTTCACTCCTTTTTTCGGTCAGAATTTAAATAAGGAAGGATCTCCTTTTTGAGCTCGAATATACAGGGATCTCCACCCTTCACCCATCATGTTTTTGGGAGCGCCCGGACCTTTTTCTACCTGCTTGTACAGGTAAGCTTGAATTGCCTCATAAAGCGCATCAGCAGCAAAATTGGAACAATGCAATTTTTCCGGGGGAAGACCCCCAAGCGCTTTTGCCACATCTTCGTTGGTAATTTCCATGGCTTCCCAAATGCTTTTTCCCGCTGCGAGAACCGAAACCATACTGCAACAGGCAATCGCAGCCGGACAACCTTTAACTTGGTAGCGTACCTTGACAAGGTGATTGTTTTTCACCTTGATGTAGAATTTAAAAACGTCCCCGCACTCTTCTCCAATAACTGCGACTCCGTCTGGATCCTCTATTGCCCCCCAATTACGCGGATTTTGGAAGTGTTCGATAACTTTAAAATTATACACTTCAACCCGCTCCCGTTTTATAAACTCAAGCTTTCCAGGTAGGAAGCAAATTTCGCAAGCTCCTCTGCTTCCAGCATCTCGAGTTTTCCCTGGTCACCAAACTTTGTGTAAAGAGGCTCGAGCGGAAGAGTAGCAAGCAGCGGGAACCCCGTTTCTTCACTGACTCGCTGCCCCTGGGGTTTTCCGAAGGGGTAAACGATCTCCCCGCAACTAGGGCATTCCAAATAAGCCATATTTTCAACGAGACCGATGATAGGTACGTTTAAGAGGCGCGTCATGCGCACTGCTTTTTTAACTACCATGATTGCAAGCTCTTGAGGCGAGAAAACAATAACTACTCCTTTCAGGGGTAAACTCTGGAGTACCGTAAGCGGGACATCTCCCGTGCCGGGTGGCAGATCTATAAAAAGATAATCCAGTTCTCCCCAATCAACTTCTTCCCAGAATTGTTTTACAGCCCCGGCAAGCAAAGGGCCCCGCCAGATTACCGCCTCATCTTCTTGATCAAAAAACAGGTTAAGAGACATTGCTTTGATCCCTAACTCAGTTTCAGGGGCAATTAGTCCGTTTGGTCCTGTGCGCATCCGCCCCCCTTTCAAACCCAAAAGACGGGGAATGCTGGGGCCGGTAATATCTCCGTCGAGAACACCCACCTGAAATCCCTTTTTAGCCATTGTACTTGCAAGTAAAACGGTAACCGTTGATTTACCTACACCCCCTTTTCCGCTCATTACGGCAATAACCGACTTCACGTCATCCCTCGGAACCGCCTTCGGGGCCTGGGTCCGCTCTTGCTGATCCGGGTGACTTTCGTGACATTGACCGCCTTTCTCTGGACAAGAACCACAAGTAGACCTTTCTGTTTCCATATTCATTGCCTCCTGTAACGTATTCTTATTCCAACTTTTTAGAAGGAGGGAGAAACCGGAATTCT
>DAOURU010000296.1 GCA_030627585.1 Bacillota bacterium | reverse complement strand
TGGAAGTAGCGGTCCATACTCCCTTTCTTCATTGCACCCAAGGAGCCCATGCCTCGATAAACTTTATAACTTCTACCCTGATAGATTTCTGTTTCACCGGGACTTTCCTCGGTGCCTGCAAGAATGCTTCCTAACATCACGGAGTGTGCTCCAGCAGCGAGGGCCTTGGTGATATCACCTGAATACTTAATTCCACCGTCGGCAATAATGGGAATTCCGTATTTTTGAGCTTCTTGAGAGCATTCAACAATAGCGGTGATCTGCGGAACTCCAATTCCGGCAACCACTCTAGTCGTACATATGGAACCCGGGCCGATGCCTACCTTTACAGCATCAACACCTGCTTGAATTAAATCCCTGACTGCTTCTGCAGTGGCAACATTACCTGCAATTAAAGAAAGTTCAGGGAAATGGTTCTTAATTAGCTCAACAGCAGCCAGAACTCCGCTTGAGTGGCCATGGGCCGTATCAATTACAATAACATCAACGCCTGCATTTTGAAGGGCTTTTACCCGGTCCAGTAAATCCGAACCTATTCCAACTGCAGCGCCAACGCGGAGACGCCCTTTTGAATCTTTAGCAGAGTTGGGATATTGCCGGGCCTTTTCGATGTCCTTAATTGTAATGAGCCCCCGCAAGTGGTTTTTCTCGTCAACTAGCGGCAGTTTTTCGATTTTATGGCAGCGTAAAATGTTTTTAGCTTCTAAGAGCGTGGTTCCTACAGGAGCAGTAATCAGGTGATCTTTTGTCATCACCTCTATAATAGGCCGGTTAAGATCATCTTCAAATCTAATATCCCGATTGGTAATAATCCCTACCAGTTTTCCGTTTTCTGTAACCGGAACACCAGAAATATGGTAGCGTTCCATAATTTTTAAGGCATCTTTTACAAGATGTTGGGGGCCCAAAGAAATGGGATCGGTAATTACTCCATGCTCGGAACGTTTGACCCGGTCTACTTCCGCGGCCTGCTGCTCAATAGACATATTTTTATGAATGATGCCAATTCCGCCTTCCCGGGCCAAGGCAATCGCCATGCGCGCCTCAGTAACTGTATCCATTCCTGCACTTATAATAGGAATATTTAACTTGATATCCTTCGTAAGCCTTGTTGTTACATCTGCATCACGCGGCAAAACGGCTGATTTCCCGGGAATAAGGAGCACATCATCAAAGGTAAGCCCGACTTTTGCAAATCTATCTTCGACCACGTTAAATACTCCTTTCTCCTTTCCCCCAAATCTTTGCATCTCATTTTATCATCTTTAAAAAAAAGAAACAATAACTGCTTCTTCCAATGTTCTTCCAAAGGTGATTTCCTTTTTTTAAGAAACGGAACAGAGATGATAGGTATCATTAAGAAGGCATAAGACGCCCCGGTCCTGGTAATATTCAATAATATTGAGGGCTCCATTATCCTGACGAATTCGAAAGGCGTGATTTAAGTCAATATCTAAAAGGGCACAGATGATTGTCCTAATGGTTCCTCCGTGTGTGACAACAATAATTGTTTCCTTCTCGTGCTTTTTTACTAATTCTAAAATAGTATTGTAAGCCCTCTCTTTCAATTGCGCGAATGTTTCTCCCTGAGGAATTTGGATTTTCGCAGGAGAGGTATACCAGTGAGCCGCTAATTCCCGAAAGCGGGTTTTAATTTCTTCAAAAGTGAGACCTTCCCAAGCTCCAAAGTTTATTTCCCGTAAATTTGGAATTGCTTGGACCTTTAACTTATGAGGAATGGCAAGGATACGAGCCGTTTCAAAAGCGCGCTTAAGATCGCTTGCATAAACAGCTTGCACCGGCTCGGAAGCAAGTCGTTCAGCAAGGAGATGAGCCTGATTGAAACCAGTTTCGCTCAGTTCGATATCTGTGTGGCCTTGGTAGCGAGCATCGTGGTTCCAAACCGTTTGACCATGCCGTACCAGGAGTAATCTTGTCAATTAATTAAACCCTCCTTTCTTTTTGCGTCATAATATCTTCCAGGTTCTTTAACAATAATAAATTTTCTGGTCTTTTCTTTACCG
>DAOURU010000010.1 GCA_030627585.1 Bacillota bacterium | reverse complement strand
GTGACGGAACAGGCTCACAGCATAACCAGGAAGTATCAAACGCACAGAAAGCCTGAGGGCGGAGAAAACTTTGGAGAAATCAGGCCTCGTGTGCCCCGGCCGGAAAGTTTTGATCCGAAAAGGGGGCGCAAAATAAAGGTAGGGGCAAAAGGGACCGATGTAGTTTTGTTTGGGCATTACCAAATCGAACTGGATTATGTAGAGCAATTAGTAGATGTGAGCCAAACCCGCGCCATCGCCGACATTATTTATTATGCTTGGAAGAAGTATTTTGATGGCTCCCGTAATCTTCGCCAGGCTTTAGAGGAGGTTGAACGGGATATAAATAAGTATGGTTTGGATGTTATTTCGCCTTTTAAGGGGGAAGGTAAAGTAGGAGATTATGCAAGACCGAGGAAATATGAGATCGCAGCGGCAATTAACAGACTGCGAAGTTTAGAGATTTGCTAAAAAGGCGGGAAGAAAACATGAGGAAAAAGATTGTTTGTTTGGGGGATAGTCTCACCTACGGATATCCTTATGGACCCCGAATTTCCTGGGTTTATTATACCGCCCAAAAAACTGGCCTCAATTTAGTTAATGCAGGCGTAAATGGTAATACCGTTGAAGACATGGCAAGAAGGTTTAAAAGAGATGTCGTCATGCACAAACCATATGCGCTCGTAATTCTGGGAGGAACGAATGATGCTTTTTGCAGCGATATTTCCCAAGCAGAAACCATTAACTATTTAAAAGAAATACTAAAAAATGCCCTGGAGCATAAGATTGAGCCAATTATAGGCATTCCGATTCCTGTAAGCGATCCCGCTATTGGGGCAAAACTCGAGCGTATTTGCTTATCTTACCGGGAATTAGCAAGGTCCTACACTCTCTCGATTTTGGACTTTGCAACACCTTTTTTTCAACTTGGCTCAAATTCCTCCCGCGAGGAGTTTTATCTGGATGGCGTGCATCCCAATCAGAAAGGGTACAAAGTTATGGGCGAAACAGCGGAAGCCTTTTTCAAGCAATATTTGTCAGTTGAAAAGCTTAATTACCCATGAACTTTATTCAGGACTTGGTTTTAGTTTTTTCCAAAGATATTCCGGGTTAATGTTTTGAAAGGCGGTCAAAAGTCTATCCCGAACACCGGGAAATTTTTGTTCCAGGTAGTTTAGCAGTTCTTTCATTTCCTCCCGTTTCGTTTGGTGATTTGCAGGGCAGGGGTTTTGGATTGCAGGGAGTTCAAAAGCTCGTGCAAAGTTTTTAATTGTTTTTTCGCGCACATAAATAAGAGGTCTGATTAAAGTAATTTTCCTGCGAGATAGATAGCTGATAGGTTGTAATGTTTTCATCCTTCGCTCGTAAAAAAGGCACAAAAAAAATGTTTCTAAGGCATCGTCAAGATGATGGGCAAGGGCTACTTTGTTGCAACCTAATTGCCGTGCAGTGCTATGCAAGGCGCCGTTGCGCATTTTACTGCATAATGAACAGGGATTAGGCTCCTTACGGTAGTCAAATACAATGGGGCCAATTTGTGTGTGAATCCTAGACCACATGATGCCGTTTTGTCGGCAAAAGTCCCGGATCGGATTTAGGGAAACGCCGAGTCCAAGATCTACAGTAAGAGCATAAAGCTCAAATTTTACCGGTGAAAAAGTCCTCATTTCATTTAATACATAAAGAAGCGTAAGGCTATCCTTGCCGCCGGATACCCCCGCGGCAATTTTGTCTCCTTCCTCAATCATCTGATGGTCCACAATTGCTTTTCCAGCAGGACGCCAGAGAGAGTCATGATACGGCTTTTTCGGCATGGCTTAATCACCTTTTTAATTATACAGGTTATCGGGGAAAAGGCCAATTTGTAGATATTTATACAGGAGTGCATAAATATCTAGTATTTAATATTTATGCACTGCGGCATGAATAATTATCCTGATTTTATAATTATGCAGAAGGGTCCAAACTCTTATGTTTTCCTTCAAAATTTATTCAGGAGTTCCACCCGGGGTCGTTGATATAAAAATATCGACCATAGACAAGCAAGGATCAAGAAGGTTATAATTTTTAGGGGGAAAAGGGATCAGGGGAAAGGGGATTTGATTTAAGGAGAAGCTTTTCGTAAACAAAAGTTCAGAGGTTTAAGCTAAATTAAAAGGGTGGTGGTCAGTGTAAAAAGCAAAGAGGAATTAAAGCGAAGTTTTTGGGAGGAGCTTTTGCGTTTATATGATGAGTTCATACAATTAGGGAAAACCGATCAACGTACGATAAAGTTGTTAGAAAAAGCAGATTTATTAAGAGAAGGAACACGAATCGGGCAGGATATTCTTTCATCTTTTCCGCACTTAGATTTTCAGGCAGTTGATGCCTTGGTAAAACAGGGAATACGAGAAAAAATCCAAAAAGAATTAAGAAGGGCGCCTGAATGAAGCCTCTCGATTTTTTGCCAAAAAGAGAATAGGAAACCGAACCCGAAGGTCGCGTTTCCTACCCCTGGAATTATGGTGGCATGTTCATTTTAGCAAATAACTACAACTTTTACAATAGTTCGACATTAATTGTCGAAAACAGAAATTTAAACAACTACGGCAGCAATGTAAAGTTCAAAGAAAAGAAGGAACTTTTGAACCAGGAAGCGAAAATTATTACTAATTTGGTAGAGAAAAGGAGATTAACCAATTGCCCGAAAAAATCCTTGTTGTGCCCAAATCTTATCTATTCCAAAATAAAAAGAAAAATTTTCAAGGGTTTAAAGCAGGAGAAAACAGGAATTTTATCAAACGTGTAGCAGCCGGAAGTTTTTATATGCCACGCCACGAAGCAGAAAGAGACCCCCGCTACAAACAAATTATTGCTTATTCAGTGCTGATTCATAAAAATCTCATCTTTCTTTACCAGCGCATAAACGCATCCTCCGAGAAAAGATTGATGCTTAAATATTCCTTGGGATTGGGTGGTCATATTAATCCGGCGCCGGTACAAAGTTTCAAAAAACTTGTAACTTTAAACTTAAACCGGGAGTTAAGAGAAGAGGTTTCTTTAGAAGGACCCTATTCGTACCGTTTTTTGGGGATCGTTAACGATGAAAAAACTGAAGTAGGAAAACACCATTTCGGATTTGTTTTTCTTGTTTCGTGTTCCTCGCCCAATGTAGAAATTAAAGAGATGGAGAAGCTTGCGGGTAGCTTTATCCCTGCTTCGCAGCTTATTTCTTATCAACCTCACTTGGAAACATGGTCAACCCTGGTGCTGCCCGAAATTACGCGAGTTATCAATTGAGGGGGGAGAAGGTATTGCTTAAAGAGAAACTGGGTACAAAATTCGTGATCACGACTGAGTTGGGAGCAACTGAGGGTACGGATGTTCAAACATCTATAAACAAAGCTAAGTCGTATCAGCCACTTGATGGGATTAACATTCATGATTGCCCGGGCGGAAGGCTGCGGATCAATTCTATAAGTTTGGCTCATATTATTCAGGAAGAGACCGGATTTGAGACGATTCCTCATTTTACATGTCGAGACCGAAGCTTGCTTGGCACGCAAGCAGATTTGTTGGGAGCCCATGCTCTGGGAATTCGTTATCTCCTGGCAACAACCGGAGATACACCGAAGCATGGTCCTTACCCTTCGACGGCAGTTTATAATTATACTTCCCTTGAGTTGATAAGGCTTATTAAAAAGATGAACAGGGGCGTAGATTACAACGAAAAGCCTTTTAAAGGACAAACTTCTTTTTGTGTTGCAGCAACAGCCCGCCCCGCCGCCAAAAATATAGAAGCAGAAATCAAAAGGGTCCGAGACAAAGTAGCAGCAGGAGCTGACTTTATCCAGACACAACCAGTTTTTCACGCCGGAAAAGCAATCCTCTTTATGGATGGCATCAAAGACCTTAAAATTCCTGTTCTCATGGGAGTAATGCCCTTAAAGAGTTTAAAGCTGGCAGAATTTATGAATAAAAATGTTCCAGGTATCGATATCCCGCCGGAGGTAATGGAGGCCCTCGCCCGCTCCGAAAAAGCAGCAATCGAAATTGCTTGTAAGTTTATTTCTGAAATTTATTCATATGTAAACGGCATCCATATCATGGCAATGGGAGATGTAGAAGCAACGAATACTCTAATCGATTTCATCAGAGAACTGACGAGGGAATGATTTTTGGTTGGTGTTTAGAAAAACTTTCATTCGGCAAGCCCGAAATGCCGGGCTTTTTTAAATGCGATTTAATTTTGGTATAATAATAAAGTGCGGCGATTGATTAATTGAGGGGACTGGAAAAATGCATCACGAGCATGATAAAAAATTTTCGGTTATCACTTGGGGTTGTCAGATGAACGAGCACGACTCGGAAATCATGCGCGCCCTCTTAGAAAACAACGGTTATGAGTGGACCGATAATCTCCGCGAGGCGGATTTAATTGTTCTTAATACATGTTCGGTAAGGAAACACGCGGAGCAAAAGGTTTTGGGTTTTTTAGGGAACTTGAAACATCAGAAGAAAAAAAGGCCTGACATTTTGATCGCGGTAGGAGGGTGCATGACTCAAAACCCGGAAATTGTGAGGACTTTTCAAAAGGAAAGTCCTCATATAAATATTCTTTTTGGCACCAGGAATTTTCACCAATTGCCTGACCTGATCAGAAAGGCGGAGCAAACAAACTCCCAGGTAGTTGAACTTGGTTCAGGAGATGAAGAACTTCCCGGCCTGCTTCCAGCGCACCATACAAGCCCTGTAAAGGCTTATGTAACAATCATGTACGGCTGCGACAATTTCTGTGCATACTGTATTGTTCCTTATACAAGAGGTAGAGAGAAAAGCCGTCCTTTGGATGAAATTTGGGAAGAAGTTGAAAACTTAGTAAAAGAGGGATACTTTGAGGTTATGCTTTTGGGTCAAAATGTTAACTCCTACGGCAAAGACCTTCCGGGAGATACTAATTTTGCTGCTCTCTTGCGGAGGCTTGATCAAATACCGGGGCTTGCCCGGATCCGTTACATGACTTCACATCCCCGGGATTTCAGTGACGAGCTAATTGAGACCATTGCCAATTCCCAAAAAGTTTGTGAACACTTTCATCTCCCTCTCCAGGCAGGAAGCAATAACGTCCTCAAAAAGATGAACAGGGGATATACAAGAGAACAATATCTTCGCTTAACTGAAAAAATACGGGAGGCAATTCCTGTAGCAAGTATTACCACAGATTTGATTGTAGGGTTCCCGGGTGAAACCGCAGCTGATTTTCAGCAAACACTCGAGCTGGTAGAAAGGGTTCAATTTGACGCAGCATACACTTTTATGTTTTCCCCGCGCCCGGGGACACGTGCGGCAAAAATGAAAGAGCAAATTCCTCCAGCAGAAAAAAAAGCGCGTTTAAACCAGCTTTGCAAAACACAAAACCAGATATCATTAGCCCGTAATCAAAAACTAGAGGGTCAAACTTGGGAAGTTTTAGTTGAAGGCAAAAGTAAAACAAATCCCAAACGCTGGAGCGGAAGAACAAGAACCAATAAAATTGTGGTTTTTGAAGGAGAGGAAGACCTTGCAGGCAAAATTGTAGAGGTTAAAATTGATTGTGCTCAAACATGGACGCTTTTCGGCTCCCTAATCCCTAATTAAGATCAGAAAAAAAGAGGAGTCCTTGCCTTTACCAAGAAGTAAATATAATATAAACTCACGGAGGTGATTGTTTTGTCAATCGCACAAAAAGCACAAGAATTAGGATACGCCCTCTTAGAATGCGAAGAAACAACAATCCTGCGAGCAGCAGAAACAAACCTTGATCACGATGAAGAGGCAAAATCCTTAATCAAAAATTTTCAACAACAACAGCAGAAGATTAAAAAACTGCAAGAAGCCGGCATGGAAGTAAGTGAAGATGATTGGGCAGATTTTAACTATACGCAGGAAAAGATGAAGCAAAATAAAGTGATTCAAGCCTATTTCGTCGCTCAACAAAATTTCCAAAAAATTTTACAACAAGTTAACGGAATCATTAACCAGATCCTTTCGGGGGGCTGCTCTCCCTCAGCTTGCTCGGAATGCAAAGGTACAAATTGTCAATAGACTGAGGTATGCCCCTGGCGCCTTCAGTTTGAACTTTGAACCGTGTATTAAACTTGAAGCACGCAACTATCTGAGCAAGCCCGCTTGGATTTGCTTTTTGACGAGTTTAGCCTCGCTTTTTTTGCGCCTAAAAAACAATTAAAGCAGATTCCTAATTTGAACGAAACCACCGGGTTGCATTCCGCTTCTTAAAAAGATGCTTTTATTTCAAAAAAATGGGCCTTCTGGTGTTTTCTTTGCCCTCTTTATTTTTTTATTTCAAAATACTTCTTAAAAAAGATTTTCGAATTCTCCCTTTCGGTGCCCACACCGGCTGACCAGGCGAATTAAAACGGTATCCAGAAAAGGGTGAAGATAATGCTGATTGGTATTGACGTAGGTGGCACTTATACGGATGCTGTGCTGCTGAGACGTGGAGAAATTCTTGAAAAAATTAAAATTCCCACAAAATCCGAAGACCTGCAAACATCTTTACTTAATGCTTTGGAGCCTCTTCTTAAAGCTGCAGGAAACGAGGAAATCAATCGCATTGTTTTAAGTACAACTTTAATAACTAATTTAATTGCAACAGGGAACATTGATCCAGTTGCTCTGGTGTTAATCCCGGGGCCAGGTCTTAACCCGAAAGGCTATCAATTTAATGTTCCGGATACTTTTATTTTGTCAGGGGCGATTGACTACCGCGGCCGTGAGATCGAACCCCTGAAAGAGAAAGAAATAAAAGAATGTTTCGAAGCCGTGAAGGCACGCGGTGTTAAACGGGTTGCTATTGTAGGAAAGTTTTCGCAGCGAAATAAAAGCCATGAAGAAGCGGTTGCCTCTTACTTTAAGCAGCACGCACCCGAAATTCAAACCGTCATGGGATACCAGGTTTCCGGCCGCTTAAATTTTCCCCGCCGTGTTGTAACCTCTCTCCTGACACTTGCAACACAAGACAAGTTTCAGGAATTTTACTCCCAAATACAAAAGCTTCTGGTGCAACGCGGAATAACCGCTCCAATTTATATTTTAAAAGCAGATGGGGGAACTTTGCCCTTCCAACAAGCTTTCTTAAAGCCGGTGGAAACCATTTTCTCTGGCCCTGCTGCAAGCACGCTAGGGGTCCTTGCGCTCACACCTATCGGACAGACCTCAGTAGTCTTAGATATTGGTGGTACAACAACAGACCTTGCACTTATTTTATCAGGAAAACCGCTTTTAGCTTCGCGGGGTGCAAAGATCAACAAACACCTCACGCACGTAAGGGCTTTTGCGACAAAATCGGTAGCACTTGGGGGCGATAGCGAAATACAAGTGTGTGAGAACACTTTGGAAATAATGCCACAAAGAGCGGGATCTGCGTACTGCCTGGGAGGCCCGAGACCTACAGCGACCGACGCTATGCGGGTTGCAGGAATGACAACAATCGGCGAGGAAAAACGGGCCTTTGAAGCAATGAACATGCTTGGAAAGAAATTAAAGCTCCCGGCTGAGCAAACGGCGAGGTTGGTTTTAAGAACTATGGTGCAACGCCTTGCCAAAGAAATCAATGAAATGTTCCTTGCTTGGGAGGAAGAACCTGCATACCGGATTTGGGAACTCCTGCAAAAACAGAAAATTAGACCTCAAAATGTAGTTGGAATTGGTGGTTCAGCTCCGGCAATCCTGCCTCTTTTAGGAAAAGAAATGGGATGCCGCGCCCTCGCACCCCCTTATGCAGAAGTTGCGAATGCCATCGGCGCCGCTCTTGCCAAGGTAACCCTGCGCCTGACATTCCATTTCGACACCGAAAGAAACTTTTATTTTATTGAAGAAACCGGAGTCCAGGAAAAACTCGGAACTAAAAGGGAGCTTTCTTTGGCTGACGCGGAAGAGCTGGCCTTTACCTGGCTCAAGCAAGAAGGAGATAAGCTGGGGATCTCGCCAGGAGAAGAACCTGAGCTTGTTTACAGCGAAATGTTTAATGTGGTGCGGGGATGGTCGACCACAGGTAGGCTGTATGATATCTGTGTCCAGTTCCCACCCGGTATTTTGGAAAACTGGCTGGAAAGGAGGGAGCAAAATGCCGAATAAAACGGGGCTGGTATTTTTTCCCGCTTTCGACTGGGCAATTTCTTCTACACATCCTGAACGGGAGGAAAGATTGCTTTACACAAAGGACCAGCTTTTTGAAGAAGGGATCATGGACCTTCCTGAAATCTATGAATATAAGGCAAGACTCGCGACTTTTAAAGATATCGCCCGGGTTCACTTTTGTGTTCCGGAAATCAGGGCCCAGGTTACCGAAGCGCATTTAATTGCTGCAGGGGGAACACTAGTTCTTGCGGATGCATTAATGAACAAAGAAATTACAAACGGATTTGCGTTGGTGCGACCGCCCGGGCACCATGCCATGCGAGTTGTTCACGGGAACCGCGGGTTTTGCAACATAAACAACGAATCGATCATGATTGAATATCTCCGAAAAAAATATAGAATTCAAAAGATTGCTATTGTAGACACCGATGTTCACCACGGTGACGGAACCCAGGACATCTACTATCATGATCCGGATGTGCTCTTTATTTCTTTTCACCAAGACGGGCGTACTCTCTACCCCGGTTCCGGTTTTCCTCACGAATTAGGGGGGCCTAGAGCATTGGGGGCTACAATCAACATCCCTCTTCCGCCAGGTACTACAGACGGAGGAATTCATTACGTCCTGGAGGAGTTGGTTTTGCCAATTTTGAATGAATTTCAACCTGATTTAATTGTAAACTCAGCAGGGCAAGATAACCACTATACAGACCCGCTCGCTAATATGCGTTTTACCGCCCAGGGTTATGCCCGGCTTAACGCGCGCTTAAAGCCTCATCTTGCCGTGCTTGAAGGTGGGTATGCCATCGAATCCGCCCTTCCTTATGTAAACGCAGCAATTGTTCTTGCCATGGCAGAGTTGGATTATTCTTGCGTTCGAGAACCGGACTACAGAGAGGATAAATTTAAGCAATCTCCAGAAAAAATGAATTATATTAAAGAGCTTGTGGAACACCTCAAAGAAATCTGGAAAACCCGCACGCTGCTGGCGGAACAAAAGGAATTTTATGAAGGTGATTTTTACGAGCAAAAAAGATCAATCTACTACGATACAGACCACATCAGAGAGCAGCAATGGGAACAGATACGCCTGTGCAAAACCTGTGCCGGGTATCAAATGATTAAGTCCCGGGGGATGTATCCAACCGGTATGACAAAAACCATCTTTGGGATTTCTATTCCCTTGCGGGCCTGCTCAATCTGCCAGGAAGAGGCCAGAAACTACTATCAAGAGAAGATTAACAACCCTCAAGGTTTAGACTTTATTTACCTTCAGGATAAACCCCGTGACACCTATTACCGATATTCTGTAGAAAACAACTCCCAGGTTGAGATAGAATAAAACCCTCTCCAGAGATAAAACTTACACTTAATTGAGAAAGTGTAAGTTTATGAAACAACTCGCCCGTTGACAATACTCCGGAGGGAAGAGCAGAACAAGGTGATACCGCTTATAGTTATTGTGGGACCAACAGCAGTCGGTAAATCAGAAATAGCTGTAGAAATTGCCTTAAGATTAAGTGGGGAAATTATCTCTGCTGACTCTGTGCAAGTCTATAAATACTTGAAAATTGGAACAGCAAAATTATCTCCAACAGAACAGAAAGGTGTTCCCCATCACCTCCTTGATTTTCTCGAACCGGATGAAGATTTTAGTGTTGCCCAGTTTCAACGTTTGGCGCGTAAAAAAATAAGAGAAATTTCCGCGCGGGGAAAATTGCCTTTTCTTGTGGGGGGAACAGGTCTCTATATCCAGGCGGTAATTGATCGCTACCAATTTCCAAGCATGAAAGGCCTTAGGGGAGTGAGAAATAAACTAAGAAATAAAGTGGAGCAGGGAAGGGGGGGCGAACTTTACGAAGAACTCAAGCGAATCGATCCTAACGCGGCTCTCCGCCTCCACCCGAGTGATTACCGCCGGATTACAAGAGCACTTGAGGTTTACTATCTCACCGGAAAACCCATCTCTTCCTACCAAAAAAGAGCAAGTCTAAGACCTTCTCTTTACCAGTTGGCAATGGTGGGGTTAAACCGGAACCGCTCTGAGCTTTATCGAAGAATTGAACTGCGGGTAGACAGAATGTTTGCCTGGGGGCTTGTCGAAGAAGTCAAGACTTTACTGTCACTAGGTTATAATCCGGAACTTAAACCCTTTCAGTCTCTTGGTTATAAACAAGTAATTCAGTATCTAAAAGGAGACTATGATCTTGCAACAGCAATCGCGCTCACAAAAAAAGCAACAAGAAACTATGCAAAAAGACAGCTTACCTGGTTTCGCCGTGATTCCAGAATTCACTGGTTTTTTCTTGAGAAAGAAACCCTGAAACAACAAACTTTGAACGAAATCACAGGCTATATTTGCAGGAGTATTCCCTTTTGTGTAGAATAGACATGGTAAAGTTTCGTAGATCCGATTGGAGGTAAAAAAAAATGACCAAACAACAAATTAATCTCCAGGATTTTTTTTTAAATCAGGTTCGCAAAGAAAGTACACCTGTAACAATCTTCCTTGTTAACGGGTTTCAATTAAAAGGTATTGTCCGGGGTTTTGATAATTTTACTGTGATCCTCGAAGTCGAAGGAAAACAGCAAATGGTATATAAACACGCGATCTCAACGGTTATGCCTTTAAAACCTGTCAACCTTTCATTCGAGTTAAACCGGACCCCCGAGCAGTGAAAAATTAAAAAATAGAAGACCGGCAAAAAACGCCATTATGGCCCCTTGGGATGCGGGAAAACATTCCTTCTTTAGTCCTCATGCGGGCTTTATTTTTACGGAAAAAACGCAATCACCGCTCTACTTTGGATGGATTTTTCCCCCTTCATACCTCCTTTGTTCCAGCTTCAAGGAAATAACACGTTCTGCTTCTGAGACGTATAATGAAATATAACATGAAAAAGGGACAAAAGAGGTGGAAGTCGTGTGGATTTAAAGTTCCAGTTTAGAAAAGGGAGGAAGGCGATTCAGCCGCAACCCTTTCTAGCTGGTCCTCTCAAGAACAGATACCCATCAAACTTCTCCCAAGCCATCAAAAACACCGACGGCAATCAGGGCAAAAACCAGGTTAAGCCAGAAGCAATTCTTCAAGAACTGAACGAGTTAATCGGTTTATCCGAAGTCAAAAATTTAGTTTCAGAGATTTATGCTTATGTTGAAATCCAAAAAAAAAGAATAAAGGAAAAGTTATGCGCGGACCCGCTGGTTCTCCACATGATTTTTAAAGGAAACCCGGGAACTGGCAAAACAACGGTCGCGAGGATTATCGGAAAACTTTTTCGGGCAATGGGTGTCCTCACAAAAGGACATTTAATCGAAGTCGAACGGGCGGATCTGGTAGGTGAATACATTGGGCACACGGCACAAAAAACTCGGGAACAAATAAAAAAAGCACTAGGGGGAATTTTATTCATTGATGAAGCCTACTCGCTGGCACGAGGCGGAGAAAAAGACTTCGGAAAAGAAAGCATCGACGTTTTAGTAAAAGCAATGGAAGACCAGAAAGACAATCTTATTTTAATTCTGGCCGGCTATAAACAAGAAATGGAGTGGTTTCTGAGATGCAACCCGGGGCTTCGTTCGCGTTTTCCAATTCACATTGATTTCCCGGATTATACGGGAGAAGAACTTTTTAAAATCGGAGAAGCCATGCTTAAAAACCGCCAGTACCAGTTATCTTCCAGCGCCCAGAAAGAGCTCTGGGAAATTCTCCAGCAACAAGTAGGGAAGGGGAGCCAAAATGAAGGGAACGCCCGGCTTGTACGCAATTTAATCGAAAAGGCGATCCGGCGCCAGGCCGTCCGGCTGGTGAAACGTTCCCGCTTGACAAGGGATGAACTAATGACTATTAGACCTGAAGATCTCAAATAGTTTCTCGTAAACAGGTGAAATTATGAACAGTTTTTGGGAACTTCTCCAGAGCAAATACGATTTTCATCCGAAATTAATTAAACTGGCAATTGAAGCAGAAAATGAGGCCTTTCCAGAATTTAAGCAACTTACACCCATTATTCAAATGAATCAACTAAGGGTCTTAATGGCTTTTCAACAGGCAAAAATTTCAGAATCTCATCTTAAAGATGGAACCGGATACGGCTATGGGGATTTAAGCCGGGAGGGACTGGAAACAGTCTATGCCTTAACTTTCGGGACCGAGGCCGCCCTTGTCCGCGCTCAGATTATTTCGGGCACCCATGCTATTGCTCTTGCGCTATCTTCTCTGCTGAATCCCGGGGACGAGCTGCTCTCTGTGACAGGCCGTCCTTATGACAGTTTAGCTCAGATAATCGGAATTTCCCACGATCGGCGGGGATCTTTCAAGGATCGGGGAATAGATTACAAAGAGGTCTCCTTGACAGCAGAGGGGTTGCCCGACTATCAAAAAATTAAAGCGATGATTACAGAAAAGACCAGGGTCGTACTGATCCAACGCTCGCGGGGTTATACATGGCGAAAGTCCCTCAGTGTTCGAGAAATTGGCAACTTAATTAAATTTTTAAAAAAGCATTCGCATCCCAAGCTTGTATGTTTTGTAGATAATTGTTATGGAGAGTTTGTCGAGGAAAGAGAGCCAACCCATGTCGGAGCGGATTTAGCTGCAGGTTCTCTAATTAAGAACCCGGGTGGAGGACTGGCTCCGACGGGAGGATACCTGGTTGGCAAAGAGGAGCTGATTGCAGACGCTGCTGATAGATTAATTGCACCGGGGTTGGGAAATAAAATCGGCACAAACCTGGGTCTAGGTCGCCTTTTTTATCAGGGACTCTTTATGGCGCCCCAAATCGTTGGCGAAGCACTTAAAGGGGCAATTTTTGCATCCTATTTTTTTGCCCTCCTGGGTTTTGAAACATCCCCACCACCGGGTTCCCCTCGCACAGATCTCGTCCAAGCCTTAAAACTGAACCTGCCTGATGGGGTTCAAGCTTTTTGCCGGGG
>DAOURU010000230.1 GCA_030627585.1 Bacillota bacterium | reverse complement strand
TTATTTTCCAGTTGGCCCCACCCCTCCTTATAATATAGTCTTTCCCGAAGCACCTTTTCTTTCCCAATTACTTTATAAGTTTTTCGTTTCGACATAAAATTCCTGCTGTGTGAACTGTTTAAAATAATTCCTAAATCTGTCCGGATAAAATGAGATTTTTTCCTTCAATATCGACTTTCTGGACCTTAAAAGAAAAGGGGAGATCCGCTCCGGTTAGGCTGAAGCGGAGGTGGGGAAGAAATTTTTGAGAAAGTTCGGGAGAGAGGGGTTCACCTTCGACCCGCAGTTCGGTAGGTAAAAACTCAACACGCCCATCCTTTTGGGACCGGAAATCCCCCCACATCTGGACTGTGAGAGAGTTTCCTAAAAAACCGACCTTCCCTTCAAGCTTGACACCCCGGGAATTAAGATCCAGTTTGGGATTTTCGATTCCCTTTAACCCCACCCGGGAGAGGTAATCATTTAAATCCTCTTCTCTAAAAACAAGGCGGACCCGGATGGGGCCAGCCGGCTTAAAGGCGGCAGGAAAGGCGCCCTCTCTTACAGCACGCCAATCCAGGCTTCCCCGGGAAAATTCCACGGTGAGAAGAGAGACGCGGCAGCCGTTTAAGTCGACCTCCTCCATTTTCAAGCGCGCTCCGTCCACCTGACCCAAGAGGATTTTTGCCGCCGGGAAAGCAAAAACACGCGCTTCTGCCCGCCCCGGCCGCAGTTCGCTGCGTTCCGCCTCCCGCACCAGGGCGCCTGCGGCCAGATCGGGGAGGGTAAATTCGCAGAGCGCTAAAAACACAAGCAGCGCAACTAAAAGACCTGCCAGCAATCTCTTCATAAATAAATAAGCTCCTAGCTTTCCCGGAACTGGCGGAGATAGGCTTCAATAAAGGGGGTAATCGCGCCGTCCATCACGGCCTGGACATTGCCCGCCTCGACCCCGGTGCGGTGGTCCTTCACCAGCGTGTAAGGTTCGAAAACATAGGAGCGGATCTGGCTCCCCCAGGCAATTTCACGCTGTTTCCCCCGCAATTGAGCCAGCTTTGCCTCCTGTTCCCTTCTTTTAAGCTCCCCCAGACGGGAGCGCAAGATCTTCATCGCGCGGAGCCGGTTCGCTAACTGGGAACGCTCGCTCTGGCACTGAACGACAATCCCGGTGGGCAGGTGGGTAATCCGGACTGCGGAATCGGTTTTATTCACATACTGCCCCCCGTGCCCGCTTGCCCGGAAGGTATCGATCCGCAAATCCTCGGGGTTGAGATCCGCCCCGGTCTCTTCCTCTACTTCCGGGATGACATCCACTGAGGCAAAGGAAGTGTGGCGCCTTCCCGAAGCGTCGAAGGGGGAAATCCGAACCAGCCGGTGGACGCCGCGCTCCGCCTTCAGGTAGCCGTAAGCCCGGGGGCCGGAAATCAAAGCGGTAATGCTTTTGATGCCGGCTTCATCCCCCGGAAGAAGATCAAGCACCTCTACTCTGAAGCCCTGCTCCTGAGCCCAGCGTGCATACATGCGGAAAAGCATCTCCACCCAATCCTGCGCCTCTGTTCCGCCGGCACCGGCGTGGAGGGAAATTAAGGCATTCCGGTGGTCATAGGGCCCCGTGAAAAGGGTCTCCTCTTCCCACCGGTCCAAGGTAGTGTTGAATTTTTTGATCCCCTCTTCCAGCTCCGCTCCGATGTCAGGATCTTCAGATTCCGCCTCCAGTTCCAGCAATACTTCAAGCTCTTCTAAATCATTCCGCAGTTTATTGTACAGGTCCAGTTCATCTTTAAGTCCCGCGGCCTCCTGCAAGATCTTGCCGGCCCGCCCTGCATCCGCCCAGAAATCGGGAGCTGCCGCGAGAGACTCGAGTTTTTTCAGTTTCCCTTCTTTCTTTTCAATGTCAAAGGGAAACCCTCAATTCTGCGAACCTGGACCTTAAATTATCGAGTTCTTTTTTCCACTCTTTCCATTCTTTCCATACGCCCAAGAGGTTCACTCTCCCTGTAAACATGTTCTGGTTTGAGAAAACGACACCTTTTATTGATCTCCGCCTGCAGCCGCGCCTGGTGGAAATTCTCCGGAATCTTTCCGCCGGTCCCAAAACCGAAGCGCATTTCAAATCCGGTACGCAGCTTAACGGTAAGGGTGATGCGCTCAATCATTTCTTCAAGGATGTGGGGTTCCCTGGCCTTCGTAATAACTGCGTATTCGTCCCCACCGATCAGGGCAACCAGGTCGCGGTCGTTTCCCGCCCGGTTAACCCGGATCAGGGAGCGCATTAACTGCAGAATTGAAACCTTGATGTTCTGGATCTCATATTCTGTATGCAGTTTGACAAAGCTTCCAAAAGCCCGCAAGTCGAGCAGAATCACAGACTCGTCTCCCTTTAACTCTACATCCAGCACCTTCAGACGGGGATCTTCTGCTCCGGCGAGCCCGATGACAAGGTCGCGGACCACCTCATCTTCAATCTGCTGCGGCTCCAGGCCCAAACTGATCCGCGCCTGGAATTTCCGCTCAATGGCACACAACTGATCGAGAATGGCAATTACTTGAGCAAGGTTGCCGCCCGGCGCCGCGTACTGCTCGGGATTGTAGTTGAAGATGTCAAGCTTGACAATCCCGCTTAGACAAAGCGCATCTCCTACCAGATTAAGCGTGCGGGGCCTGATTTTAACGTGGTGGTGAAGGGCAATCCCCTCCAGCACCCTGGCGGGAAGACCGTAATTTCGGGCGATTTCAACGCTCCGCGCCACATGAGTGTGAAAGGGGGTTTTCCATTCCGCCCACCTCATGCCGGGATAAGAAT
>DAOURU010000284.1 GCA_030627585.1 Bacillota bacterium | reverse complement strand
GGGAGTTCCTTGAAAGGTACCTCCCAGGAGCAGCCGTAGTGCTCCAGCACACCGCGCACCAGTTGGGGGTAGTAGTGCTGGGGGGAACGCGTCCAGGGAATTAAAGCCCCCTCCCGAACAGGACGCTCCCGGTCCACAACCAGCTCCGGGTCCACTTCCATCCGGTAGCCCAGACCTGAACAGACCCGGCAGGCACCGTAAGGACTGTTAAAAGAAAAAAGGCGGGGCGTAATTTCCGCGAGGCCGATGCCGCACTCGGGGCAGGCAAAATTCTGGCTGAAAACCAGTTCTTCCTTTCCCAGTACTTCAGTTATAACCGTCCCCTCGCCGAGGCCCAAAGCCATTTCCAGGGAATCCGCCAGCCGGCGCTCCAGTCCGGGCCGCACGATCAGGCGGTCCACCACCGCCTCAAGATTGTGTTTTTTATTCCGGTCTAAGACAATCTCCTCTTCCAACTCCCTGATCTCTCCGTTCACGCGCACCCGGACAAAACCCTTTTTCCGCAACTCCCCAAGCAGCTTCTGGTGCTCCCCCTTTTTCCCCCGGACGAGGGGGGCCAAAATTTGAATCCTCGTTCCCTCCGGGTAGGCCAGGAGCTGATCCACCATTTGAGAAACGGTCTGCTGCCTGACAGGGCGGCCGCACTGGGGACAATGGGGCCTCCCGACGCGGGCAAAAAGGAGGCGGAGGTAGTCGTAAATCTCGGTCACCGTCCCGACCGTTGAGCGGGGGTTCCGGCTCCCCGACTTCTGGTCAATCGAAATCGCCGGAGAAAGCCCTTCAATATAATCCACATCAGGCTTGTCGGCAACGCCGAGAAACTGGCGCGCGTAAGCGGAGAGGGACTCGACGTACCGCCGCTGCCCCTCGGCGTAAATAGTGTCAAAGGCCAGAGAGGACTTCCCGGAACCAGAAAGGCCGGTGATTACCACCAGCTTTCCCCGCGGAATTTCTACATCTATGTTTTTCAGGTTGTGGACGCGCGCGCCCCGGACGGTAATTTTGTCCCGCGCGGAGAGACGCGCCTCTTTTTCCGACCGCCGGTACATTCTTTTTCTTGATGCCCCCCTGTAGAAACCGGATCTTCCAGCGCCCTGCCCCCGCGTGGAGAGCGCGTGCGGGCCGCCAGTTCCTTCCGCAGTTCAATGATCAAATCCCGCACTTCAGCGGCTTTCTCAAAAGCCAGCGTGCGGGCGGCCTGGCGCATCTCCTCCTCGAGCCGGGCAATCAACTTCTCAAGTTCTTTCTTTCCAAGCTGCTTTAAATTCCTTCCTGTGCTGTAACCTCCCCTTGCTTCAGCCGCTTCAACCGGAAGGGTGATTTCAATGATTCCCCGCACCGCCTTTTCAATGCTGCGGGGTGTAATTCCATGCTGCTCGTTGTACGCTATCTGGATCCGGCGCCTCCTGTCGGTTTCATCCAGGGCGCGCCGCATGGATTCGGTAATGGTATCCGCATACATGAGCACCCTCCCCTCCACATTCCGGGCCGCCCGCCCGATAGTCTGGATAAGCGAGCGCTCCGACCGGAGAAACCCCTCTTTATCGGCATCCAGAATCGCCACGAGAGCGACCTCGGGGAGGTCGAGCCCCTCCCGCAGGAGGTTAATTCCCACCAGGACATCAAAGACTCCCAGGCGCAGGTCGCGCAAAATCTCCATCCGCTCCAGGGCGTTAATTTCCGAGTGGAGATAGCGCACCTTAATATCCAGGTCGCGCAGGTAATCGGTTAAATCCTCGGCCATTTTCTTCGTCAGGGTGGTAACGAGCACCCGCTGCCTTTTCTCCACCCGCAGCCGGATTTCTTCCACGAGATCGTCAACCTGGCCGCGGGCGGGCCGCACTTCCACTTCGGGGTCCACAAGGCCGGTCGGGCGGACAATCTGCTCCACAACCCGGGAACTCTGCTCCAGTTCGTAGGGCCCCGGTGTGGCGGAAACAAAAATCACCTGCGGCACCTTCGCAATAAATTCCTCAAAACGCAGGGGCCGGTTGTCCAGCGCCGAAGGAAGCCGGAAACCGTAATCCACAAGGGTCTGCTTCCTGGAATAATCCCCCTCATACATCCCGTGCAGCTGGGGAACTGCAATGTGAGACTCGTCAATCACAACAAGAAAATCCTGCGGGAAAAAATCGAGCAGGCAGTAAGGAGGCTGCCCGG
>DAOURU010000083.1 GCA_030627585.1 Bacillota bacterium | reverse complement strand
CCCGCAGCCTCCCCCTGAGGATTACGTCCCCCCCGGGCTCACCTTTCACCCGCGCAAAAACATGGAGCGGCTCCAGGTTAAAGATAAGGTCGATCCCGCGGGGGTAGCAGTCCTCCACCCTGTTGCCGCCCCAGTCGATCCGCGCCCCTTCAACAGCGGGTGATACGATGCGGGAAAACTGCCTTAAAACTTTGTCCTCGATTCGCTCGCCGGGAAAGACGAACTCCGCCCTCCCCCGTCCTATCCGGGCCAACTCGTTGAGGAAGTAGCTGTTTACGGCGGTGTCAATTCCAAAGGTAAAGACCCTCCTCCCTTTGAGGCGCCGCCGGACGAAGGCCAGGACCTCCCGCTCGTTGCCCACCTGGCCGTCGGTGAAGAGGAGAATGATGCTGTCGCCGGAACCACGGTCCTCCAGGCAGGAGGCGAAGGGCTCCAGGATCTCTGTTCCGCCCGAAGCCTGGAGCCCCTCAATCCAGCGGCCGGCCCGGTCAAGCTGCCGCTGATTAAACGGGAGGGCTCTTTTTGCAAAACGGGTGCAGGCGTGATTGAAGGCAATGACATTAAAGCTGTCGGCGCCGGTAAGGTTTCTCAGGCAGAGCTGAAGGGCGCCTTTCGCCTGCTCTAATTTTTCTCCCATCATCGAGCCGGAGACGTCGAGCATGAAGATGTAGGTCTTCCCGCTGGGTTCGGCCTGCGGCTCCAGTTCCGGAAGAAACATCAGGTGCAGCAGCTTTTCCTCCTCGTTCTTGAAATAAACCACGCCGCCCGAACCGATCTCCTCGCTTAAGGCGCAGACCAGGATGAAATCAGAGTCCATTGCCGCTGGCGCCCCCACAAAGCTAATCCGGGCGGTGTTCTCGCCGGTCCAGTCCACCCTGATCCCATGGGTGGGGGATTCAAAGCGGGTCGCCGGCGGGACAACCGCCTTCAGGTCCAGGGCTGCCCGGTAGTCTGCCTCTCCGATCACCGGAGTGATGAAGTCTGCATCAGGCACGCGATCGGTCGGATCCGCCCACCCCGGGCCTCTCTTCTCCCCGGTCTTGAAGCCGGGTATATACCTGGGAGCCACCACCATCGGGATCGTCAGCCTCAGCTCCCGGTCCTGGCACTTCAGTTCTTCCAGGTAGGAGATCTCGATTTCAATGCTCTCGCCCGGCAGCAACCGCCCGACCGAGACATAAAAAATGTTGGGCCGGTGCTGCTCCAGAAGCACCGCCCCGTCGCCCGCCCGGACGGCGTCCCGGTAAACCTTAAGGGCCTCTTCCCGTTCTATGATCTTCCCCTCGATGGTTCTGTCACCGGTGCGCGCCTTGAAACCCAACACCGCGGCAGTGTCAGGTATGGGAAAAGTATAGATGGCTTCGATGCTTTCGCTGCCGTTGTTTTCGTAGCACTGGACGAGGATGATGCGGGCAAAGGAAAGTTGCAATTCCCCGGTAATTGTTACGCTCTTGAGGGGGATCTCCCCACCACCGCGTACGGCCAACCCAAACTTCTCCACCAGGATACCTCCTTTTTAAATTTAACCACCGTCACTCTGACTCCTGACTTCATACCGCCCGCCGGGGTTTAGTCCTCTTCGAGCAGAAGCCTCCTGGCGTATCTGGCAATACGGAGGGCGGTTTCCAGGTGCTTTTCCTTCAGCTCCTTGGGCAGCAGCAGGCTGATCCCGCAGCCAACGTCGATTTTCAAATACTCCGTGATCCCTGTGGGAGAAAACTCCTCCGGGATCCCCCCGGTATCAGGAAGGCTGAATTCCAAAGCGGCAGGGCCGTCCCTCTTTTTTTCAGCCTGCTCCCGGAGTTTCCGGAGCTCCCGGAGCTCTTTTTCCACCTCTTCGTCCACCAGGGCGTTCAAGTGCTCCCGGATTTTATCCAGCGGCCAGTACCTCGTCTGAAGTTCTTTCAGGAGTTCCAGCCTGAGCAGGTGCCCCCTGGTATAAAAGCTCCGGGGTCCCGCGCCCCTTGGGGGTGGAAGCAGCCCCCGGTTGAGGTAGTAATGAATGGTCCTTTTGGAGAGCCCGCTTTTTTCCGCCAGCTCCCCTATCCTGTACTCCTCTGCCACCAACGACACCCCCAATCGCCGCAAAACTCCCGGTCGCCCGGAACCGCAATTGCCTCTAAAACAACCTCTAAAATAAAGTGCCTTTAAAATAATTTGGCAAATTTTATACTATCATAACACCTTCACTGTTATGTTGTCAAGATAACTGTCCACCGGCAATGATAAATTACTTTCATGCGGTGGAAAGAAAATCACCGATGCCGAAACCCATTGTGGAAACGGGTCATTTGCTTCCCTTGAGAAAGTCGTCAGGGACCTCAAGCCCCATCTCAAGAAAGAAGAAGTCGCACTATAGAGTACATTTACCAGCACTTCTGGTATGCCTGGTACCACCTTTTTATCCTACCAATACTCACCCGAGCGCCCCAAGAATTTGAGCATTACTGACCTCGATATAGCTTCTTTTTACCCAACTGTCGACTAGAAAAACTCTTATGCTTGCTGCCAAGCAAAGACACCAGGTTGCACAGGTAATAGGGAGCGCACATGACCGGCCGGACCGCTCCTCACGAGCCTCCCGAATCAGATCGGGGCATGGCCAAAGCCAGGGGAATCGGTATCTTGTATCCCGGGCCGGTAAATGTTATACTTGCAGTAATACTTGCAGTAATACCAGTAATACAAAGGAGGTGCCGGAAATGGGCGAAGGTTCAAACAAGAGCAATACCAGCTTAAAAAACCCAAAAAAGCAGGCCTCTCAAATCACGGCGGTGAGACTGCCCTCCGAGGTCGTCTGCCGGATCGACGCCCTTGTGGGGAGGGGCAACCGCTCCAGGTTCATCGCAGCCGCCATTGAAAGAGAATTAAAGCGGCGGGCGCGCCTTGCACACCTCGAAGAGGCCGGGGGTTTTATCCCTGACGACCTGGATGCCTTAGCCTTTGTGAACCGGCTGCGGGCTTGGGACGAGAGAGCTGATTGAGTGGCTTCCCGCGGGTTTCTGCTCGACACCGATTTTTTGATCGATTTGAACCGGAGCAGGCGCCACGTTTTGCGCCAGCGGGCGGAAAAGCTTTTGCTCGGCATCAATGACGGCGACCTCTACATTTCCGGTGTGGCGGTTACTGAATTCTTGACCGGGGTGCCGGAAGACAGACAGAAAGAGGTGCAGAAAATGCTCCAGGAGCAATACTTTTACCTTGCTCCTGCTTATGAAGAGGCCGTCTTTGCCGGAAGGCTGCGCCGGGAGTGGCTTGCGCGGGGCTGTACCCTGGCTCTTTCCGATGTCACCAATGCCGCCCTGGCAATCTCCCGGAAACTGGCCCTGGTGACGAGGAATGTTTCTCACTACCCCTTTTCTAAGCTTGCGATTATTGAGTGGTGACAGACTGCCGATTTTTGTCTTACACCGCGGCGATTATAAACCGCTCACAAAAATGTCAGCCCTTGTGCGGCAATTGAAAAAAATTCAAAAGTGCCGTGTTTACGTCGGGGAAAACCTCCGGCCGGAGGCAGAAAAAAGCGGAGGCTTTTGATGTCCTGAAAAGCAGCGGCCTGCTGGAAAGTTAAACCGCAGGAAATAGTAAGGAAGAAATATTAAGAAGTTATCCTTCCCTAACACCTGAAGATATTTAGGCAGCAATTCGAATTAAAGAATTAAAGAGAATTAAAGGAGAATTAAAGGGACACCATACTGAATTATTATACTGATTATTGCTTTCCACAAATGTTTGTGCTATAAGATAAATATGGCAAGAATAGCACGTATAGTGGCACCCGGTGTGCCTCACCACATCACACAACGCGGCAACCGCCGCCTCCAGACATTCTTTTGCGATGAGGATTATCTGGAGTACCTCAAGTTGATGGCGCAGTGGTGTTCCCACTGGCAAGTAGAAATCTGGGCCTATTGCCTGATGCCCAATCATGTCCATTTGATTGCTGTGCCGCCGTCGAAAGAAGCTCTGACTGGCGCCATTGGAGAAGCCCACCGCCGCTACACGCTCCGGGTAAACTCACGGGAAGGCTGGACCGGCCACCTATGGCAGGGACGCTTCTCTTCGTTTCCAATGGATGAAGCTCACCTCTGGATTGGTGCACGCTACATAGAACTTAACCCTGTGCGTGCGGGATTGGTAAAGGAACCATGGCAGTATCGCTGGAGCAGCGCCAGAGCACATATGGATGGGCGCGACGACATATTGCTCCGTGCCAGGCCGCTATTAGAGATGTTCGGTAATTGGAGGGAATATCTTTCCCAAGGCATCTCTTCCGAGGAAGCCGAAGTATTCGGGCGACACGAGAGAACGGGTCGCCCGCTGGGGAATGAAGGATTTCTCGCAGCCCTTGAGAAAACATTAGGGCTAGATTTACGACCCCGTAAGCCCGGTCCCAAGGGACCTCGGAAAAGAAAAACGGCAGACTGGAATGTGTAATTCGGTATGGTGTCCCCGTAATTCTAGGAATCGAAACCAGAAAATTAAAAATAAATAAGGAGAGTGGGAGAGGAGGAAGAAGCGGGGTAAAACCTCCATAAAAAATCTCATTAAGATTGAAAAAGAAGATTGAAAAAGGGGGGTACATGACGGAATGAGCGATTTATCGCGTAACCAAAAAGAAGTATTGGGGATGTTAAAGAAGTGCGGGCATCTTTCAGGTATGCTTGAACTTCAGTGTCTTACATACATCGCCCAGGAAATCAATTGGATTGAAACCGACTATCTCTTTGATTTCAGCTTAAATCTCCCGTTCAGTTCTGAACTGGAGAGGGACTGTTTGATCCTGGAACTGCGGGGGTTAATAACCGGGGCCCAGGAACCTGTTCCATCTGGTTTAAGATTAACCACGAAGGGAGCAGAAGCTGCCGGTGGGGAGCCGGACGCAGGTTTTGAGTTATGCAGTTTTGATCCCCACTTTTTGATTTTGTTGAGCCAGCTCCTCTATCTTAGGAGCATCAGGGAAGATCAGGAGCCGGACCTTGGATCTTTAATTAAAAAAGTGTTTTTTGTCCACGACGAATCAAAAGTTAACGAGGGAATCAAATTTCTCCAGAAGGCGGGAGTATCAGCGTGATTCTCGATCCCCGGCAGCGCTTTGACCTGGTAAAAGACCCGGTACATGGTTATATCCGTTTTACCAAAAAGAGGTTGACTGATGATGAGAAGGTAGAAGCTGATTTAATCAATCACCCCTGGTTGCAGCGGCTCCGGCGTATCCATCAGCTGCAAGCCGCATGGACTGTATATCCTGCTGCTGACCATACCCGCTTTTCCCATGCTTTGGGCACCATGCATTTGGCAGGGCGCTTTGCGCGCGCTCTTTACGAGCCCTTTTACAACCATGAGGTGAGCCAGGATTCGACCTTGAGAGATCTCCTTCCTGAAGTAGAATACGTGGTTGAAACCTTCCGGATCGCCGGTTTGTTGCACGATGTGGGGCACGGTCCGTTTACGCATTTATTGGACGACAGGTATCTATATCCTAAATATAAAATCACACACGAGGATATCTCTGCCAAGATTATCACCCACGAGTTGGGGGACCTGATAAAGGGCATTAAAAGAAGTCCGGAGGGCAGGTTCAAGGAGCAGCTTGACCCCGAGTTAATCGCAAATCTCGTTAAAAAAGGGGGAGAAAAAAATTTACAGTTTCCCTGGCGGGGGCTCCACCAGATTTTGAGGGGAGCGTACGAT
>DAOURU010000228.1 GCA_030627585.1 Bacillota bacterium | reverse complement strand
TTGAAGGCGGAGGATTTTTACGGGGAAGGGCACCGCGAGATTTACCGTGTCCTGCGGGATTTGGCGGAGTCCGGCCACCCGGTTGATCTGGTCACAGTCGCCGAGGAGCTCTCAAGACGGGGGCTCCTGGAAAAAGCGGGAGGGCCAAGCTACCTCGCCTCTCTCGCCGGCTCTGTTCCGACCGCGGCCAATGTCAGGTATTATGCCCGGATTGTGGCGGAAAAAGGGATGCTCCGGTCGCTCATCGCCGGCTGTACCCAACTGGCGGCGCGGGGGTACGAAGAGGGCGTGGAAAGCGAGCGCCTCCTTGACGAGGCGGAGCGCGTGATTCTGGATTTAAGCGTCCGCCGCCAGACCCGGAGCTACCGCGCCATTAAAGATTTGCTTCTTGAGACCCTCGAAAAGATTGAGCGGCTTTACCAGCGCAAAGAGGGGGTAACAGGCCTTCCGACAGGGTTTACGGAACTCGACCGCCTGACCTCCGGCCTGCAGCCCGGTGATCTCATACTGCTGGCAGCCCGCCCCTCGATGGGGAAGACCTCGCTGGGGTTGAATATCGCCCAAAACGTGGCTTTAAAAGAGAGGGTCCCGGTCGGGATTTTCAGCCTGGAAATGTCGGGCGAACAGGTCATCCAGCGGTTCCTGTGCGCGGAGGCGCTCGTTGACCAGCAGAGGTTGCGCACCGGTTTCCTGACGGAGGACGATTGGCCGCGCCTGATCCGGGCGGCAAACCGGCTCGCCGAGGCCCCGATTTTCATTGACGACACCCCTGCGATCTCTCTTTTGGAGATGCGGAGCAAGGCGCGGCGCCTCAAGATCGAGCACCAGATCTCACTTTTAGTGATCGACTACTTACAGTTGATGCAGACCGGAAGGCGGGTCGAAAACCGCGTCCAGGAAATTTCTGAGATCTCGCGGTTTCTCAAGTCTCTTGCCCGGGAGCTGGACATTCCAGTTCTTGCCCTCTCCCAGTTGAGCCGCGCGGTCGAGCAGAGGGGGGACCGGATCCCGATGCTTTCTGATTTGCGGGAAAGCGGCAGCCTCGAACAGGACTCTGATGTGGCGATGTTTATCTATCGGGATGATTATTACAACCCCCATTCCGAGAAAAAGGGGATCGCAGAAATCATCGTCGCCAAACAGCGCAACGGGCCGGTGGGGACCGTAGAGCTCGCCTTTTTAAAAGAGTTTACAAAATTCGTGAACCTCGAGAAAACACCTCCTCCCCCCCTGGGCGGGGGAGACGAAGCCGGGGAGAGGTTAGCTTCCGAGTCCCCTTCACCTCAAAAAGGCAGGAAAAAGCGCGCCCGAAACTCTTGAAAGCACCCGAAACCCCCCGGAAAATCCCCGGATCCCCCCTTTACCCGCTGGCAACCCTGAAGGTTCCGGCCCTCTGGAAGCATTCTCCTGGTGCCTGGAAGCCCCGTCTTCTTGACATGGGAACCTGGTTTTGTTAGCATTGTCTTGCCAAGATCTGTCGTTTTGAGGAGCGCTCCGCTTTTTTGTTTTTACACGGCCTTGTTGCAGGTTGATTGTGCAGTTTGCGCGGTCTTAAGAAAGGGGGCTGAAGTCATGGCAAGATACGATGTTGTAATCGTTGGCGCGGGTCCTGCAGGAATTTTCTGCGCCCTCGAATTGATCAGGCAGGGCGCCGGTTTAAAAATTTTAGTCTTGGAGAAGGGGCGGGATCTCCTGGAGCGAACCTGTCCGGCGCGGGAAAAAGGAGCCCCATGTTTTGACTGCCCCTCCTGTGCTGTTGTTTCAGGATGGGGCGGGGCAGGGGCTTTCAGCGACGGAAAACTTGCCTATTCCATTGAAGTCGGCGGAGTGCTCGGCCGGTATTTAGACCGGAATGAGTTTAAAGAAGGAATTGAACACGTCCACGAGGTATATCTGGAATTTGGGGCCCCCCCGGAAATTTACGGCCTGGAAAATCAGGAAGAGATCATGGATCTCCAGCGGCGCGCCGCCCTCGCGGGCCTGCGTTTCATTCCCGCCCCGGTGCGCCATCTGGGAACCGGGCGCACCCAGGCAATTTTGCAGAAAATGCAGGATTACCTCCTGGCGCAGGGTGTCGCCATTCAAACGAGGCGCCCGGCAGCTGCTTTGCTGGTCAGGGACGGGGCGGCAAGCGGAGTTGTGACTGAAGACGGGGAGGAGATTGAAGCCCGTTATGTGGTCTGCGCCCCGGGGCGGCACGGGGCGGAGTGGATGGCCGGCGAGGCCGCCCGTCTTGGGCTCAGGACCGCCATTAATCCCGTAGACATTGGCCTCCGGGTGGAGCTGCCCGCCGTGGTGATGGAGCGTCTCACAGATCTCACCTACGAAGCCAAATTTGTATATTCCTCACCAACTTTTGAGGACCAGGTGCGGACGTTTTGTATGAACCCTCACGGGGAAGTGGTTATGGAAAACACCGAGGGGATCATTACCGTGAACGGCCACACCCACGCGGAGCAAAAAACCGCCTACACGAACTTTGCCTTGCTGGTGAGCAAGAGCTTCACGGAGCCTTTCAAAGAGCCGATTGCTTACGGAAAATATATTGCCCGCCTCGCGAACTTGCTGGGGGGCGGCGTTATTGTCCAGCGGTTGGGCGATTTGATGATGGGCCGCCGTTCTACCAGGGAGCGCATTGCCAAGGGACTCGTCGAGCCCACATTGAAAGAGGCCACTCCCGGCGATCTCTCCCTGGTTCTTCCTTACCGCCATTTTTTGGCGATCATTGAGATGTTGAAGGCAATGGATCAGGTTGCGCCCGGTATTTATTCCCGCCATACCCTCCTTTACGGCGTGGAGGTGAAGTTTTACTCATCCCGCCTCGAGGCGACCAGGGACCTGGAGACCGG
>DAOURU010000063.1 GCA_030627585.1 Bacillota bacterium | reverse complement strand
TCTGCTCGCTGACCTTGACACCCATCGCCCGCTCCACAGCCCGGACCGCTGCAAGGTGGTGTGCATGGGGACAAATGCCACAGATCCGCTGGACAATCTCGGGAACCTCATCGTATTTCCGCCCGACGAGAAAAGCCTCGAAAAAGCGCGGGGGCTCCCATACCTCCCAGCGGGCCTTTTTCAGTTCGCCATTCGGTCCGATGATGATGTCAATCGCTCCGTCTCCTTCTGTCCGGGCGATATAATCAACAAAGACTCTCCTGTCGCTCATACAGCCTCAGCTCCTTTTTTAAACTCCGGCGTGTTCCCCGCGTACTTGAGGAACTTCCGTCTCACATCATCCCGGCTCAGGCCGAGATCAACGGAGAACGTCCGCGCCAGGGAGGCCGCGTTGGCATCATTGGCCGGCCCCCGGCAGCCTTCACACGGCCGGCCTAAACTGGGGCACAGGGCGTCGCAGCCCGCGGCGGTAACGGAACCCATACACGGTTTTCCTTTATTTACGAGAAGACATACGTTCTCCTTCAGCTTGCATTCATTGCAAACACTGTGGGGCCGGAAATGCGGGTTGACACCCAAAAGGGCGCTCTTAACCAGTTGCACCAATTCTCCTACATCGATGGCGCAGCCCCGCAGGTAAGCGTCTACCTTGACGTAATAGTCAATACCGTGGGCAGGAATGGACTTGAGGTCCCAAAGCTCGGTATAGACCCTTTCTTCCATCTCCCGCTGGGGCCCGGCAAAGTTTTTAATGGAAGGAAGCCCACCGAAGCAGGCACAGGTTCCCAAAGCAACAAGGACCTTGCATTCTTCACGGATCTTCTTCAATTCCAGCAGTTCTTTGGGAGAAGTAACGGCGCCTTCCACAAATCCAATGTCATACGGTCCCTCGCGGTTTTCCCGCTTGGCCATGACACAGTAAGCAATGTCCACGGCTCCTGCGACATCCAGCAGATGGTCCTCGATGTTAAGGATGGAAAGCTGGCATCCTGCACAAGAACTGAACTTGAAGACTGCAATTTTCGGTTTCGCCACCTAACACACCTCCTTAAAAGATCTCTTCGGGGAGGTCTTTGATATCCGCGTACTTGAACACGGGGCCATCCTGGCAGACAAAGACCGGACCGATCTGGCAGTTGCCGCATTTCTTAATTCCGCAGCTCATGCGGCGCTCAAGGGAGACGTAAATCTGCTCCGGACTGAAGCCCCGCGCGAGCAATCCCCGCACCACGAACTTCATCATGATCTCGGGACCGCAGGTGACCATGATGGTGTTTTCGGGTCTGGATGCCATTTTATCGAACAATGTCGTAACGACGCCAATGTTGTGGCCCCACTCTACTCCCGGCGGGACGATGTCCACCGTCAGGTAGAGCCGCGTGTTCGGGATCTTCCGCCACTCATCAAACTCATCGGTGAAGAGCATATCGTTCGGTGTCCGGGCGCCGTAAAGAATTTCGAAATCGCCGTACTGATCGCGCCGTGCCTGAATGTACTTAATTACCGGGCGCAGGGGGGCAAGACCGATCCCTCCGGCAACCAGCAGTACGTTCTTCCCTTTCATTTCCTCTACCGGCCAGCCTACGCCGTAGGGTCCCCGGATCCCGACAATATCTCCGACCTGTAACTTGGCAAGGGCATTGGTAACGTTCCCTACCGCCCGGATCGTATGATCAAATGAATCCTTGACATCCGCGCAGGAACTGATGGAAATCGGCGCTTCCCCGATTCCGAAGATGCTGATCTCGTTGAAGACACCGGGATCGTAAGTATAGGCTTCCTGAACTTTGGGATCCGCGAAGGCAAAGGTGTAGGTCGTGGTATCTTTCGTCTGCTGCTTGATTGCTTTAATGACGGCCTTTTGCGGCACCCAGGGGCTTGTTTCCGGAGTAACCTTCTTCGCCGGCGGTGTGTAAAGCTTAACTTCCCGCGGCGGGTTGGGATTAGCCTGAATCGCATTTACAATTTCAACCGGGTCAATCGACTTCACGCAGGTAGAAACACAACGCCCGCACCCTACACAGCCAGGCGCTTCAAACTGCTGATTAAAATAGGTCAGCTTATGGAAAATCCGCTGTTTAATCCGCGCGGCGCGATCGGGCCGGAAAACGTGGTCCATGGCGACCCGGGAAAATTCGTAGAACATACAGGAATCCCAGGTGCGAGGCCGCTCTCCTGCCTTGAGAGAAAGGTCGACATAATCCTTAACACCGAAGCAGAAGCAGGTGGGACAAACAGTGGTACAGGTACCGCAGGCGAGGCATTCTTCCTTCAGTTCTTCCCACTTGGGATGCTCCACGTTCTGGTGGAGGAGTTCGCCCGGGTTTTCCACATCAATACGCCGCGTGATCTTTTGCTGGCAGGCACGCAAAGCCTGATTTTTAGCAATCAGGTCTGCCTCGGAGGCAGCCGCCAATCCTGCAGCCAGTTCCTTGCCCTGGGCGCTCCCCACTTCCACGACGTACTTGTCGCCGATATCCGTAAGAGCAAGGTCGAATCCCTTATCCATTGCCGGTCCTGTATTGAAGGAAGAGCAAAAACCGTTTTCACAGGGGGCAATACAGTTTAAGCCAATGATCACCGTGTTTTCGCGGCGGGCCCTGTAATAAGGATCGGGGTATGTCTCTAAGAAAACCCTGTCGAGGCTGAGCAGTGCATTGATATCGCAGGGATGAACCCCAAAGAGAACCTGTTTCCCAACTTCTTCGCCCTCTCCGGTAATCTCTACCGCCCCGTCAAACTTAAAAAGAGTCTCCATCGGCCGGTGGAAATATTTCTTCGGCGGCAGAATTGTGGTGTCATAGTCAAGGCGCAGGTCTTCGGCAGCGGCAACAGGGCCAAACACAAACTCCGTGTCCTTTGCAACCGGGCCGAAGACTTCACAATCAGCCTTTAATTTCGCCACAAAGCCGCCTAAATCCGCTTTCGGGAGCACAAATGCTTCCACTGGCAAAATACACCTCCCACAAAATATTAATTTTCCTGGGCCATAAAAATCCTTACTTTGCTTTCTTTAAAATTCCCTCGTCACCCCCCCGCTGCCAGTAGTCCGGAGACACTGCCCCTTGCCTTGGAACAAGAAGCATGGAACAAAGAAAGCAGGACAAGAAAGATATTGTGCAGAACCGTCTGTCAGGCAGGAAAACCTTGCGGCAAGACTTGAGTAAAACAGACAGACTGCCTTAATGTTATTCTACACGCAAGGCTAAAATCCTCCTGAACTTAATCTATCTGCCGGAAATTTGCTTCGACATTTTTCGCCGGAAATCCTGCCGAGGAACGGAAAACCCCAGGACAGACGCCGCTATCTCGCCCTTAACAAAGCCCGGCAGCCGAATCGAGACAGGACGTCGAGATAGCCGACTATCTGCCACAGACGGCATCATAGGAGGCGGCCGGCTCACCATTGCGACGAGTTTTAGGGCGAGTCAAGTAAGAGTACCGTCATATTTTCAGGGCTCAGGGGAGGCGGGAAAGTTAGTTCAGCATCAGTTTTGCTCCTGTAGCAAGAAAAACGAGACCCAGCAGCTTCCACCAGGTGAAAGGGACGGTTTTAAGACCGAAAAGGCCGAAATGGTCAATAACCAAAGCTGTGGCAACCTGGCCGACAATGATCAGAGTTGTTGCGACAGCTACACCCAACTTCGGAATACTGGCAACCACAGCATAAATGATTAATACGCCCAGCAAGCCCCCCAGATAGGTATACCAGGGGGCCTGGTTGAAACGGCCGAGATCGCCTCTCCCCAATTGGAAAAGAAACAATAAAATAACGAGCGCAACGGTCCCTATCACGTGGACAATAAAAGTGGACTCGAGAAGACCGACAACCTTGCCCAGGGCAGAATTTAAAGACCCCTGGAGGGCCATCGTAATACCTGCGATGAGAGCAAAGATGAAAGGGAGCAGGGCGAAAGACATTTAAAACTCCTTCCGCAGTTGGGATAATTCCAGGATAATTCCGTGCAGGAGATCGGCTTCGCTGACAATGATTTCCGGCACCTGAAGGGAGCCAAGAATCGCCCATAAAATAGTAGTCCCGGCCACAATAATATCAGCCCGCTCCGGCTGGAGGCCAGGCACTTCTTTTCTTTCATCTTTATTCTTTGCCGCAAGCTGAAACAATATTCTTTCCACCGCTGCCCTCGCTAAACGGTAACCGTGGACGCGTTCCGGATCATACGATGCCAGGCCCTGGTCGACAGCCGCAAGGGTTGTAATTGTTCCCCCTGTCCCGATGAGAGTTTTTTCCGGGTATCCCCTGAGCTGTTCTAAAACGGGCTTCATCGGAGTAAGGATCTCTGATAACAGGCAGGGCGCCTCGGTTAACCTGACCGCACCCAGGGGGATGCTTGTACAGGATATTTCCGATCCCGGCGCCGCAGGCTGCAACGGCCAGGTGAATTCTGTGCTCCCCCCGCCGATATCAACAACGATCCCCCGGTCCACATCAGGCAAAGCACGGCAGGCCCCTAAATAACTTAAGTAAGCCTCGTCCTCCCCTCCCAGGACATTCACCTCAAACCCAACCTCGTCCTTGACGCGGGCCAGAAAGCCTGCAGCGTTGGCAGCCTCGCGGACCGCACTCGTTGCAACCACCCGCATTCGTCTCACTCCGTACTGTTCAATCAGAAAGCGAAACTCCCGGAGCGCCCCCAGGGTTCGGGCAACGGGCTCCGGCTGCAGCCCCGTTCCTTTCGTTAGTCCCTCCCCCACCCGCGTCATCCGCAAAGTAAAAAGTCTGGGCCTCACCTTTTCTTTTTCAACTTCTGCAATCAACAAACGGACGGAGTTGGTGCCGATATCAATTGCCGCCAACCGCTCTTTTTTTGAAGGCCGCATCGCAAATCGCTCCTCGGACGGCGCTTAGTCAGCGTAGGGGTTCTTCCCCGGATTTTCAGGCGGGGGCTGTACCTTACCGGGAACCGCCGGCACGATCAGAGTCTCTCCCGGTTTCACCAGGCCCAGTTCCCGGCGTGCCGCTTCTTCCACAAAAGCATCACTGGCGTAATACTTTAAGTTTTCCCGGAGTTCCTCTTGCCTTTTTAGTACTGCCTGCTCCTCCCTGCGGAGCCGGAACAGTTCTTCTTTCATGCCCCAGATTTTGATCTGAAGAGGAAGAAACAAAAGAATGCAAATAACTCCGATGAGAGCTGTTAAGAAAAAACGCCGCTTCCAAAGTAATTTGACGCGCTTTCGATCCTGCTTTTTTCTGCGCCGCGGCCTCATGAAATTAACCCTCCTCCTCATTTTCGTCCCGGAACAAGCCCAGAGAGGTCGGGATGATGATCACGGCCTCATAACCCTTAGCGCGCGCCCGGCTCAGGAGAGTGGCGACAGTTGTGGTGTTTACACCCATTTGCTTTGCGATTGCTTCGTGGTTGTAACCCATTTCTTTGAGAACTACAGCCTGCTTTTCACGGAAACTAAGTTTTTCCGCGCCGCGAATCTCAAGGTGCACACGTTTTCCCGCCCAATTATCCACATTTTGTGGACATTTTGTGGATAAATTTTGTACAAAATTATTCTATTTTGAAATGAAAAATCCTTCTTTTTTGTAAAAAAGGATCACAGAGATGGAAAATCAGGTGGAGGAGGAGGCGGTCTTCGGGCTCTGAAAGCCCGAAGCGCCCCCTTAATTTTGCGGTTGCTCCAGCGCAGGAGAAACCGTTCAGGCAGCCACAAAAGCCTGAGGAAGCCAAGCATCACCTGCAGAGAAATCCTGAGGAAGTCCAGGACAAACCGGATGGGCAAAAAAATGAGACGAAGTCCGAAGCAAAGGGCCCGGAAGCAGAAACGGAAAAAGCGGCCAAGCCGGATAAAAAAGTGAAAAAGCAGTTCCTGCACCCGAGAGCTCGCAAAATTTAAATAAATTCCCGTCCCGATCAGGATGATGAGAAGTGTATAGAAACGCACCTCTCCCCCTGTTGCAAAAAAAAGAATTCCGAAGACCAGGGCCGCACAAAGGATCCAAAACACAAAATCAGCCGCCTGGGTCAAGAACCACCCCGGACGTAAGATACGCCGGAGCACCCGATAACAATCAAATAAAAATCCAATTCCGATCCCCACGCCGAGATTTAAAAAAAGGACCAGAAAATCCTGAGTTACCGTTGCGCTCATTTGAGGAGACGCTCTAAAATATTTTTCCCCTTCGCCTTCAACTTCTTCCCCCGCTCCTCACTGTATTCCAAAGAAGTAATTAAGCCCTGAACCACCAGTTCGCCCGCACCCAAATCCAGATGGGTGATGTGCATCCCTTCACCCCGCAAAATAAGCAATCCGATCTGGGTCTCTAAAATGATCTCCCCGGCATCAAAGCTTACAACCTGATGAACTCCCGTTGCCTCCAGCCTTTCCCGGTTCGTCAAGGTTAATTCCTGATTCGACTCTGGCATCTCCTACGGCCCTCCTCTCCCTATCAGTTTAAGTATGCAAAGGCGGCCCTCCCCCCTCCATATTATGTCTTTGAAAGCGTAATTATAACTTTGCGGCAAAAGCAGCACAGAAATATGTCGAGCTCTCGAGCACTGGACAAGAAGCTAAATTTAGAAAGCGCGTGACCTTGCGGAGGTTGTTATCTCGCCCTTAATGAAGGAACCGCTCACGGCAACCGAATCGCAGGCG
>DAOURU010000276.1 GCA_030627585.1 Bacillota bacterium | reverse complement strand
GCATTTAAATCACCTCGACCTTGCCGCCCGCCGCAGCCACCTTCTCCGCGGCACCTTTGCTGACCTGATGTACTTTGATTGTAAGCGGGCGGTCTAACTCGCCTTTACCCAGCAACTTAATCACGGCCCCTGTTTTCTTAACAAGCCCTTCATCCCTGAGAAGGTCGGGTGTTACGACAGCTCCAGCGGGAAATTTGGTTAAATCCCGGATGTTGACGATCGCGACTTCTTTTCGAAAGATATTTGTGAACCCGCGTTTTGGGATCCGCCGGTACAGGGGCATCTGTCCACCTTCAAAACCACGCCGCACCCCGCCTCCGGACCGCGCTTTCTGTCCCTTTTGTCCTCTGCCTGCTGTTTTGCCCAGCCCGGACCCCATTCCGCGGCCTTTTCGCGTCCGCTTGATACGGGCGCCGTGCGCCGGCTGCAGTTCATGAAGCTTCATTTGCAGCTCCTCCCTTCCTTATTGATCTACTGATCAATCTACTGGTACAACCCTCACTAAATGAGAAACGCGTTTAATCATTCCCTGAATTTCTGGAACATTGGCTTTCACAACAGAACTGTTCAATTTTCTCAGACCCAGGGCGCGCAAAACATCCCGCTGCTTCTTGGAATATCCGATCGGGCTTTTCACCAAGGTAACCCGTAAAAAATCCATTTTTTATTCCTCCTACCCGATTAATTCCTCCACTGTCTTCCCCCGGAGGCGGGCAACTTCCTCGGCCCGTTTCAGGCTCTTTAAACCCTCAAGGGTGGCGCGGACCATATTATTGGCATTGGAAGAACCTAAAGACTTGGATAGAATATCGGCAATCCCTGCGGCTTCTAAAACCGCACGAACAGGACCCCCGGCAATCACTCCGGCACCGGGTGCAGCCGGCTTCAAAAGCACCTTGCCCGCTCCGAATCGCCCGATCACGGGATGAGGAATTGTAGTGCCTTTCATGGAAACCTCAATTATATTCTTTTTCGCGTCCTCAATTCCCTTCCGGATTGCCTCAGGCACTTCTCCCGCTTTGCCCAGGCCTGCACCGACACGCCCCTGGCCGTCCCCGACAACAACCAGAGCGCTGAAACTGAACCGCCTGCCGCCCTTTACAACCTTAGCAACCCGGTTAATATTTACTACCTTTTCTGTTAACTCTAAAGTCTCAGGATCAAGCCGCAAAGCAACTACCCCCTCCTTCTCTAAAAATCTAACCCGTGCTCCCGAGCTGCCTCAGCCAGGGCAGCAATCCTGCCGTGATAAAGATTGCCGCCCCGGTCGAAAACAACCTTTGCAATCCCCCGCGCTCGGGCCTTCTCCGCAATTACTCTGCCCACAACCCGCGCCGCCGCGGTATCCCCGTGCTTGGTAAGTTCCCCGCGAATTTCAGGGGATAAAGTAGAGGCAGCTGCCAGGGTAACACCGCGCGTATCATCGATCAGTTGGGCATAAATATGGTTAAGGCTCCGGTAAACACTCAGCCGCGGCCGCTCCATCGTACCGAAAACCTTTTTTCTGACCCGGGCATGCTTCCGCCGGAGCACCTCTTTGCGTGGTTTTTTCTTCAACATCTCTTCACACCCCTTACTTCTTACCCTTAACCCCTGCTTTACCAACCTTGCGCTTGATTGCCTCGTTCTCATATTTAATGCCCTTTCCTTTATAGGGTTCGGGCTTGCGTACGCCGCGAATCCGGGCGGCAAAGGCGCCTACTTTTTCCTTGTCAATTCCCTTGACAGTAATTTTGTTAGGAGCAGGCACTTCAACTTCGACACCCTCCTCCGGCTCAATTTCTACCGGCTGGGCATAGCCCACGGTAAGAACCAGTTTTTTTCCTTGTTTCGCTGCTCTGTAACCTACTCCCACCAGTTCCAGGTTTCGCGTAAAGCCCCGCGTGACCCCCTGCACCATATTCTGGAGGAGGGCTCTCGTCAAGCCGTGGAGCGCCCGGTGCTTTTTTTCTTCTGAAGGACGCGTAACAACGACTTTATTGTCTTCAAGCAAAATCTTCATCTCGGGATGCATTTCTTTGTGAAGCCGCCCTTTCGGGCCCTTCACCTCAACGGTATTGCCGTTGATTTTTACTTCTACTCCTGCCGGTATCGTTACCGGAAGGCGTCCCACTCTGGACATGGCGTCACCTCCCTTACCAAACGTAACAAATCACTTCTCCGCCTACGCCTTCCTGGCGGGCCTGCTTATCGGTCATTAACCCCTTC
>DAOURU010000032.1 GCA_030627585.1 Bacillota bacterium | reverse complement strand
AGATCAGTACCAGCACAAAGGACTGGATGCTGTATATATGAGCCGAGAGATGAGGTCTCCTTGTTTCGACAACCATTAAAGAGGTGATGATCAAAAGGACTGCCAGGGCATTGACAATCTGAACTCCCGTCATAACGCTCACCTCACTTTAGATCTGAACCAGGTAAAAGACAAAGGAAAGCAAAGCAATTCCCAGCGCGACCCAGGTAATACGGGGAGATCCAAAGAGCGTCAACCTTGCCACGGAATTTTCCACAACCGCCAGGATCACATAGTAGCAGATAAGTTTCAGGAAAAAGAGCACCGCCGCTCCGAGCACCCCCAGGAATCCAGGCACGACCGCACTTCCAAAGGGGAAGAAGATGGCCACAAACAGGGAGGCGACAACCACCTGCTTCATGAAGAGCCCCCATTTGACCAGTGCCAGCCCCGGCCCCGAGTATTCCGTGAGGGGCCCCTCCTGGACCTCCTGTTCTGCCTCGGCCAGGTCGAAGGGAAGTTTTCCTGTTTCGATGAAGGTCGCCACTGCAAAGGCAGCCATGCCCAACCAGATCGCGGGGGTTGCGTACGAGATCTTGCCCAGGGCAATCATCTCGCTCATCGCGCCCAGGTTCGTGGAGCCGGCAAAAAGGGCGACGATGAAAAGCACGAGCATGATCGTAGGTTCCACCAGGATGCCCAGGGCCAGCTCCCGGGCAACGCCGATCTGGGCGAAACCGCTCCCGGAATCAAAGCCCGACACAGCCAGGAAAAATCGAACCATCGCAAAGAGGTAAATTACAAGGATCATGTCACCGATAATCCCGAAGGGTGACTGCAAAACCCACATCGGAATCAGGGTGGCAATGAGAAGCGTGCTGACCATAATGATGTAAGGGGTCGCCCGGAAGACCCAGGTCGCCTGCGCCGGCCTGACTTCCTGCCGCTTCATGAGTTTGATAATGTCGTAGTAGTATTGGAAAAGGGGAGGTCCCTTGCGGGAATGCATCTTTGCCCTCAGAACCCGGGACAACCCCGCAAAAAACGGCGCCAGGAGCAGAACGAAAAGGGCCTGCAAAAAACCGATAAGGAGAAGCTTGGCATCGAACATCATCATACCTCCTCCCGATTACAATCTGATCGTGACTAACAGAATTACCAGGGCGACAATGATATAGGTGCAGTAGAGCCGGACATTCCCCATCTGGAGAAACTGGATCAGAGAGCCCAGGCCCTGGACGCCCCGCGCCAGCGGCCTCCCGATAAACTTCTCCCACATATCCTCCACCTGCACCAGGTATGCCACCCGGGTGCTGAAATACGCACCTGCAGTGAGGCCGAACTCTTGCAGGGTTGCGCTGAACAGGTAGAACGGCCGGAAAATAATCTGCAGCGGCTGGGCAAAGGCGTGGGAAGAGTAGGTCATCTGCGGGATATACCTGTAGCCGCAGGCCCATGGCGTTGCGTCAAGGCGAGAACCGACTCCCGCTCCCCCGTAAAGCACCAGCAGAAGCAAAGGCAGGACCAGAAATCCGATCAAGAGTACGGCGACCAGGGGCGTGGAAAGTGCGGCCTGGGCAGCATCTCCGGGGAAAACGAAGAAGGCAGCGCTTACCGGCACCGCCGGTGTATCCAGCAGACCGGCAACGACAGCCACGATGCGGGGCGCGATCAGGGGCGCGCCCAGCCCGAAGACGAGGCACCCAAGCCCGAGAATGGCTTTTCCTAGAAGCATGGGGAAAGGAACTTCTCGAGCCTTTTCAGCATGATCGCTCCGGAAGGATCCGGTGAAGGTTGTTCCGTAGGCCTTGACGAAGCACATTGCCGTTAAGGCTCCGGTCATGGCCAGCAGCATCGCAAATAAAGGCACGAATACCTTATCTGCAAAACCACCCTCAATCCCCAGCGTAAAGAGAGACTGGTAAACGAACCACTTACTCACAAAACCGTTCAGAGGAGGAATGGCGGCAATAGACGTGGCCCCAACCAGGAAGATGAAAGCGGTCAGCGGCATTACCTTTGCGAGGCCACCCAGCTCCTCCAGATTCCGGGTGTGGGCCCTGTAGATGACGGAGCCTGCCCCCAGGAAGAGGAGGCCCTTGAAGGTGGCGTGGTTGAGCAGGTGGTAAAGCCCTGCCAGCAGCCCCAGGCCGACCAGGAGCGGCTTGTTCAGGGCCAGCCCCAGCATCCCCACTCCGACACCCATCAGGATGATCCCGATGTTTTCGATGCTGCTGAAGGCCAGCAGCCTTTTCAAATCATGCTGCGTGAGGGCGTAGATCATTCCCAGCACTGCGGAAACGATCCCGATCAGCAGCACCAGGAAGCCCCACCACCAGTCGCCGGCTCCCAGGAAATCCATGCAAACACGAATGATCCCGTAAATTGCCGTTTTGATCATAACACCGGAAAGCAGTGCGGAGACGTTGGAAGGAGCCACCGAGTGGGCCTCGGGAAGCCAGAAATGCAAGGGCACCGCCCCCGCCTTGGCACTGAAGCCCACAAATGCCAGAACAAAGAGCACCGAACTCAGGACAGGGGTTAACTTCGCAGTCCGGAACACGGCAAAGTCAAAGCTCCCTGTGGTCAAGAAAAGGATGATAAAGGAGAGCATGATCAGGGCCGCGCCGGCGTGGGCGACAAGAAAGTAGAGAAAACCGGCCCTCAGGGCTTCCCTGTTCTGCTCGTAAACGACCAGGAAATACGAAACAAGGGTCATGATTTCCCAAAAAATCAAAAAGTAAAAGCCGTTTCCGACGGTGACCACCAGGATCATGGAGGCGATAAAGATGTTGATGAAAAATCCCAGCACGCCGGGGTTTTTCCTGGTATATTCATCCAGGTAGGACAGGGAGTACAGTGAAACGGCGGCAACCAGGAAAGAAATCACCAGGACCATAAAAGCCGACAGCTGGTCTACCTCAAGCGTAAAGCGCGTAAAGGGGATCCATCCCGGTGCATCCAGCCGGAACCCGGCCCCTGCAGTAAGCACCAGAAGGGCCGAGGCGATCCCTGCTAGGGAGGCCGCAAATGCGCTCAACCCTGTCAGGTAGTTCGCGAACTTGCCGCTGCCGTTGAAAATCAGTGCGGCAACCGCTCCGGCCACGTACAGGAACACAGCAAGCAAAAGAAGTTCTTGAGCACCCATCAGCCTCACCCCTCCGCTCCTTTAAAAATCGCGACTGCGCCGGTCACGGCACCGGCCCGCTTGAGCTTGCTCCAGCGCTCCACATCTCCTCCTTCCACCAGCTGGAGGGCCTTCGTGGGACAGACCCGCACGCACTGGGGACCCTCTTCGTCAAAGTCGCATAAGTCACACTTGATGCCGATGGTTTTGTGCCCCGCCAGCCAGGCAAGGAGAGAGGAAAGCAGGCTGGTCGGTTCCGCCTGTACTGATGGAGGCGGAGCGCCCTGAATTGTAATGGCTCCAAAGGGACAGGCCAGGGCGCACATTTTGCAGCCGATGCAGAGACCTTCGTTCAATTTCACCATCTGATCCTTGATCTCGATTGCTTTGACAGGGCAGACCAGGGCGCAGGGTGCGTCTTCGCAGTGATGGCACTGCACGGGCATCGTCCCTGCTGGCGAGTAAGTTACAAAGAGCCTGGGATAAGCCTGGAACCCCTGTTTCTGGTGATTCACCACGCAGGCAGCCATGCAGGTATAGCAGCCAAGACACCGGTCGGGATTGGCGATCACAAAACGGTTAAACATGAGCTTCCCTCCTCCCGCTCTTCGACTGGCCTGCTACTTCCTCTTCCAGATCAACCAGGTACTTCTTCTTCTTTTCCTGGAGGATGGCCTGGAATTCGGCAGGAGTAATCTTTTCCACCTTTGCCGCTGCCACTTTGAACTCCGGAATGCAGGCCACCGGGTCCGTTGAATTGATCGTCAACTCATTGACGTTGGCTTCCCAGAAATGGAAGCTGGTGAAAACGGTCTTCTCGGGCACCCGCTCTGTTACCCATGCCTTTGCAGCAATGGAGCCGCGCCTTGTGGAAAGTTTGACAAAATCACCGTCTTCAATCCCGAGTTTCCTGGCGTCCCGGGGGTTGATTTCGATCAGCTGCTGGGGAGTAACCTGCGTAATCGGCCAGGACTTCCGGGTCATGGTGCCGGTATGGTAATGGTAGCCTCTTCTCCCGGTGGTGAGGGTAAAGGGATACTCTTCATCGGGCAGTTCTGTGATCTTGCCTGCCAGGGCGTGCTTGAACTGCTTAACCTTCTCTTCCGGGAGACGCGTGGGATCGAAGAATACGGGACGCAGGTTCGCTTTGCCCGAGGCGGTCGCGAACTTCCCGCCCTCGTAGAGAAAAGGGGTACCGGGGTGGTCTTCTGCCGGACAGGGCCAGCTGATTCCCCTCGCTTTTTCCAGGCGGTCGTAGCTGATGCCGCCGAACTTCTCCGGGACCAAACGCCGCACCTCATCCCAGATCTCCTGGGGATGGAGGTAGTTCATTCTCCCGTAATCCATTTTCTGGGCCAGGGCGCTGAAGATCCACCAGTCATCCCGGGCTTCACCCGGCGGGTTTACAGCCTTGCGCACCCGCTGGACCCTGCGCTCGGTGTTGGTAAAGGTTCCTTCCTTTTCGCCCCAGCAGGCTGCAGGGAGGACCACGTGAGCCAGGCGGGCGGTTTCGGTGAGGAAGATGTCCTGGACAACCAGGAGATCGAGATGTTCAAAGGCATGCCGGAGGTGACTTGAGTCAGGATCGCTCATCACCGGGTTTTCACCGAATACGTAGGCCGCCCGGACCCGGCCGTTCAGAATGGCGTCCCCTATCTCCGGGATTCTCAGGCCCGGTTTAGACGGCAGCCTGACATGCCACTCTTTTTCAAAACGGGCGCGGTTCTTTTCATCGGTTACGGCAAGGTAACCGGGCAGCACATTGGAAAGGCAGCCCATGTCGCAGGCCCCCTGCACGTTGTTCTGCCCCCGCAAGGGGTTCACACCCGTGCCCGGCCTGCCCATGTTCCCTGTAACTACGGCCAGGTTGGAAAGACTGACAACATTTCCCGTTCCGTAGCTGAACTGGGTGACGCCCATGCAGTAGAGGATGGTTGCGTTCTTCGCCCGACCGAAGAAGCGCGCTGCTTCAACCAGATCCTGCTGGGGAATTCCGGTCAACTTCTCCACATAAGCGGGGGTATAGTCTTCCACCGCACGCGCCACCTCATCAAAGCCCTCGGCATGATTCTGAACAAAATCGGAATTGTAAAGATTTTCCTTGACAATGATGTGAAGCAGTCCGTTGATCAGCGAAATGTTGTACCCCGCGGGAACTCTCAGCCAGATGTCGGCCTTGTTCGCCATTTCGGTCAGCCGCGGGTCGGCAACAATAAGTTTGGCCCCCCGTTCTTTAGCCTTGATCACTTGTCTTGCAATCAATGGATGGCACTCCGCCGTATTGGAACCGATAATGAAAATCACATCCGAATATTGGCCGATTTCCGGAACCGAGTTGGTCATCGCCCCGCTCCCCAACGTCATCGCCAGACCGGCGACCGTGGGGGAGTGTCAGAGGCGGGCGCAGTGGTCCACGTTGTTGGTGCCCATCACCGCCCGCGCGAACTTCTGGGCGACATAGTTCTCTTCGTTGGTCGCCCGTGCCGAGGCGAAGAGGGCGAAGGCATCCGGCCCCGATTCCTGCTTGATCTTGGCAAGGCGCGCCGCCGCGAAATTGAGGGCTTCATCCCAGGACACAGGAGTAAACTTCCCGTCCTTTTTAATCAGGGGAGATCTCAGGCGGCGGTCATCTTCAATATACTGGTATCCAAAATAGCCCTTGATACAGAGTTCACCTTCATTTACCGGATGCAAGCTGTCGGGTTCCACCCCTGTGATGCGGCCGTCTTCCACAACAAGATAGAGGCCACAGCCCGTTCCGCAGTACGGACAGACCGTTAAGACTCTTTCTGTTCTTCCCTTCTCAGAGCACGATACCAAAGATAATACCTCCCTTCTTCCCAAACGGCCTTAAAACTGAAGCTCCAGGAACTGCTTTTCTGATCTGCTCTTCACCTCCCATCGAAAATTCAGGATTTCTAACCAAGATCCAGAAAACACAGGTTACCCCTCTCTACTCAAAGCAAAAAATGTGCCTGCTTTGACTTGAAAAGGCTTGAAAACCAGCAAAAAACCGCCGGGAGTACCAGTGCAGCAACAATTCCGCGGCGGTTAACAATTCCGCGGCAGTTATACTGCAGTTATACTAAGGGAGTCTCGTTGGGAGTCTCGTTCAAGATGTTCAGCTCAAAATAAGGGAGCCTGTGCTTTACGGGATTGCAAAATGTATTCGCATAAGAGTTCAAGGTCCTCCCTTCTTTGTTGGCCCGTTGGACAGGACGCCTTTCTGTCCAAACTGCAACTCCCAAAGATTGCGCCTCCCAAAGAAACATGCCCGTCTAGGTGAATGCCTCAAAAGCATCAAAAAATCCTCGAGCAATCTCGAGTCGATCTTTTCCCTTTTTTCGGAGGCAATGCCGAATTCACGAAAAAAATTACGAAATCGCGTATTTTCGGCAGATACGGAAGTGCGGGATCTGGCATGCTTTTTGCATTCTTTGCCCTTGAGACCTTCATACCGCTCGTGCGGCACCATCAGAAAGAAAATAAAGGGGTTATCCTTGCGCCTGAAGACCTTGCGGGGGTTGTTGCCCTCGCTACTAAGCCAGGCAAGCCTTCTGACAAGCGACATATGGAGCGACGGGTAAACGGCACCCGGCGCCGCGAGGTTAACAGTTCAGGCTGCGAGGACTTCAACACTGCGGAAACGAATAAAGAGCGGCGAAGTGCCGGTTCAAAGCGCGGCGTAAATGGATATAAAGCTGCGGAGGTTTTCCGCAGCAGCCTAGAACTGTCCCGAAGCAAGCCGTGGTGCTGTCCGAAGCGGAATCAGGAGCGAGTGGAAGTGCTTGCCTGGCAACCGACCGGAGTCCGGGAGCGAGCGCAAGGATGACCTGGATCGTATTTTTCACGGCAGGGAACCTTTTAAGAATTTGTTTAAAAATATAGGTCCCAATCACCAATCTAATTAAACCTCAATACCTCCGCCGTACGAAGAGGAAAGCAAGAAAAAGTGCCGAAACAATATTTATGGTTATAAAGGGAAAGGGATGATCAAGGAGCAGAAATTTTGATTATCCACGATAGAGAAGGTTAATCTTGTTCAGGGCAGCGAGGTGTTGGAAGTGCCCGAACAAAAAGCCTTGTTTAAAAAGCTCCCCAGGGTTTGCACTCCGAGGCAGGGTTCCGAACTGGCGGTTCAAAAGACCCAGCTCATCGAGAAACTCACCGGGGTTTACGCCGCCAAGCGAAGCTACTACGCCGAACTCAAAGAGAAAATTTCCGAGATCACGAAACGCAATTTGCAGCTGGAGATTTTAAGCGAGCTCGCCAGACAGATCAGCATCAATACACCGCTTGAGGAGATTGCAAGAAATGTCAGTACAAGCTTGGAACAGGTCCTCCCTTTCGACCGGGTGAGCCTGTACACCTTCCGGGAAGGAAAGCTTTACCTGAATTGTTTTCATCCCGCAGACAGGGTATGCTCCGCCGGGATGGAAATCCCTCCGGAAGAGGGAAAGGCCCTCTGGCATGTAAGTGAAAATCCCCGGCAGCTGGTCTGGCAGCAGAATGGCGAGCTCGAAGACAAACACCTTGCCCGTCTGGGGCTCCAGGTTGCCGTGATCAGTCCCCTCTTCGCCCAGAAAAGGATCTTCGGGCTCTTTGTTGTCGCGAGCTACAAGAAACCCAGTTACGATCCGAGAGACCTCTCCTTCCTCCAGCAGCTGGCAAACCAGTTGGCGATTTACCTGCAGGACCGGGAACTCTTCGCCGAGGTGAGCAGGGCGAAGAGCGAGTGGGAAGCCACCTTCAAAGCGGTCCGGGATTTGATCGTGGTCGTGGACCGGGAGAAACGGATTCTGCGTGCAAATCTGGCCGCCCTCCAGTTCTCCGGCCTCTCCGAAGAAGAAATTATAGGGAAGGGATGCTGTGAGGTGATCTGCTCCGCATCCGGTCCCTGCCCGGAGTGTGCCGCTTCCGAAGTGCTCCGGACAAAGGAAACGGCCTGCTCCCAGCGTCTTCTGGACGACGGGCGGGTGATGGAATTTTACGCCTATCCCGCCTTTCAGGAGCCTGCTTTGCATGAAGAAGGAGACCTCTGGGCCGTCATCTCCATCAACGACATCACCGAAAGGCTAAAAATGCAGGCCCAGCTGCTGCGCGCGGCCCGGCTTGCCGCCCTGGGGGAGATGGCGGCCGGGGTTGCCCACGAGCTGAACACCCCCCTTGCCGTGATTCTCGGGAATGCTCAACTGCTGCTGCGCAGCTGTCCTAAGCATGACCCAGAGCAAAGGGTCCTCGAAGACATCAAAACCTGCGGCCTGCGCTGCAAGCAGATCGTCCAGGGGCTGCTCGCCTTTTCCCGCCAGGAGCACTATGTTTTCTATCCCCTTTTTGTCAACGATGTGGTCCGCGAGGCCCTGAAGCTCGTCTCCTACCAAATCGAAACTGATAACATCCAGATAGATCTCGACCTGGATCCAAAAATCCCTTCCATTTCAGGAAACGCCCGCCAGCTGGAGCAGGTAAAAGTAAACCTCCTCCTCAATGCCAAGCAGGCCTT
>DAOURU010000027.1 GCA_030627585.1 Bacillota bacterium | reverse complement strand
TATAACGATAGAAGCGCCGGAACTTAAATTCAAGTCTCCTGATGTCCAGGAAAGTGTTGCCGATATCCTGGCGCAGAATCTAAAAAAGATAATAAAAATTTCTGAACAGGCAACAGTTTTAATAATCGGATTGGGTAATTGGCAGGCGACTCCCGATTCCCTAGGCCCGACAGTTGTCAAGTATACACTTGTTACCCGTCACCTTCATTTCTACATGCCCCACTTAGTAGAAAACTATCGTTCTGTATGTGCTTTTGCCCCAGGTGTACTCGGGATTACCGGAATTGAAACCGCAGAAATTATTAAAGGAATTGTAGATAAAGTTAGACCGGGTGTGATCATTGCCATCGATGCTCTTGCAGCCACAAATGTTACCCGGCTGGGGACAACTATCCAAATAGGGGATACCGGGATTGCCCCAGGCTCTGGTGTAAATAATAAAAGAATGGGAATTAATTATCAAACGATGGGAGTTCCGGTAATTGCAATTGGCATCCCAACTGTTGTCAATGCGGCGATGATCGCGCGGAACGCTTTAGAAAATTACCATAAAAAATTTACAAGAAAAGAGCGCTTTATAAATCCGGTTCTCGCCAATGAAATTATCAAAGAACTATTAAGCCCTTTTCAGGGGAATTTAATAGTTACTCCTCGCGAAATAGATGATTTAATATTAAATGCGGGGCGAACAGTTACGCGCGGCATTACCCTTGCTCTGCATCCGGAAGTTGCGAAAGAAGATTTAGAAGCTTTATTGTGTTAGAAAAAATCGGAAGCGGACGTTTAATGTCCGCTTCAGTGAAAGCTCTTTAATAACATTTGTATAAGTTACCTTACTTGAGGAGTTTGGGTTTGGGGTGTTTGCGGGGTTTGTCCGGCTAAAGATTGCTCATACTGCTGAATCATACGCCGAACCATATTACCCCCAACCGCCCCACAATCACGGGATGAAATGTGACCCCAGTATCCACCTTGAATTTGGTTTTCGATCCCGATTTCCCGGGCCAAATCGTACTTGAACTGATACATGGCCTGATTGGCTTCGGGGACAAGAAGCTTATTACGCTTCTGACCGGTTCCCATAACATATCCCTCCTTTCGTTTAATATAGAAAACCACTGCCTTAACTAAGAACTATGTGGTTTGTTGAAAACCGGTTCTGGCAGAGAGGTTTGGACTGCCCTGCTGCACAAAGGATTGTTCGACGGTTTGGATCATTCTCCGAACCATATTTCCTCCGACAGCACCGCAATCCCGGGATGAGATATATCCCCAGTAACCACCCTGGATTTGGTTTTCAATCCCGATTTCCCGGGCTATCTCCTGCTTAAACTGGTACATTGCCTGGTTAGCTTCCGGGACAAGCAGCGTGTTTCGCTTTTGACCTGTACCCATTTTTATCCCCCCTTTCTTTTTTTATTTTTTTGTTTAGTATTTTCGGCTGAAACTTTTTTATCCTAGCAGTATTTCCCGACTAAACTTTTTATTTTCATTAGCTAGTGTTAACGAAATAAGAATATTAATACGAGTAAGATCAAACCAAAAAAGCCTCTATTCTTTAAAAAACGAGGCTTTTATACTAATAACCATTATTTTGTTAATTTAGGAAAAAATTAACATTTAAAACAGTTAGCTAAAGAGGGAAATCGAAACGCAATTTCATCTTTAATCTCCTGGTTGATGATATCAATATATAAACGGGCAATCTCTTTGCTTTTCTCTAAAAGGGGCCCGTCTTTAAAAATATCTACGACACGAAAGTCAGAAAACCCGTGTTGCCTTGTTCCCATCAATTCCCCGGGTCCCCGTAACAGTAAATCTTTTTCAGCTACCTGGAACCCATTCTGATATTCTAAAAGAGTTTTGATGCGTTCCCTGGCTTCTTGCGTTTGGGGATTGCCAATCAAGATACAGGTGCCCCCGGCTGTTCCCCTCCCTACGCGCCCGCGCAGTTGATGCAACTGAGCCAAACCAAACCTTTCGGCACCTTCAATGATAATAATAGAAGCGTTCGGTACGTCAATCCCGACTTCAATCACAGAAGTAGCTACCAGGATTTGAATTTCTCCTTTTCGAAAAGCATCCATCACACTTTCTTTTTCTCCAATTTTAAGCCTTCCATGCAAGAGCCCAACACGGTACTCCGAAAATTCCCCGGCTAATTCCGCAGCCCGCTTGACGGCGGCATCTACATCCAGTTTTTCTGATTCTTCAATCAGAGGGCAAATAACATAAGCTTGCCGACCCGCTTTTAGTTCCTTTTTGAGAAATTGGTAAACCTTTCTTTTTTCATGAGCGGGAAGAAAGTAGGTTTTTACCCCCTGCCTCCCTGATGGTAATTCATCAATCACAGATAAATCCAGATCACCGTAAACGGTAAGGGTAAGGCTGCGGGGAATCGGAGTTGCGGTCATTACTAAAACATCCGCCGTAGGGGCTTTTGTTAACAAAAGATCGCGCTGTTGAACACCAAATCGGTGCTGCTCGTCAATTACAATAAGACCCAAATTATTAAAAATCACTTGTTCTTCAAGGAGCGCGTGAGTTCCAACAACGATGTCGAGCTGGCCTTCCTTGAGCTGGCTCAAATAGTCTTCCCGCTCCCGCTTTGAAAGAGAACCGGTTAAAATTGCCACACGAACATTTAACGGGGCCGCGAAGCGCCGCAATGCTAGATAGTGCTGTTCGGCTAAAACCTCTGTAGGCGCCATGAGCGCACCCTGAAAACCTGCCGCGACCACTGTAAAAAGGGCATGTAACGCGACAACAGTTTTTCCGCAGCCCACATCGCCCTGGAGCAGGCGGTACATCCGCCGCTCGCAACTTAAATCCTGCTCGATTTCTTCAATCACCCGGTTTTGAGCAGGTGTCAAGGAAAATTGCAAAGATGCCAGAAATTTTTTGGGGAGATCGGACTTTGGCAGATGCCGCCGCCCTTTGCTTTGAATTGTATTTTGGGTTGTCAATAAACCGATTTCAAACAGAAAAAGTTCCTCAAAGGCCAAGCGCTGACGCGCTTCTTTTAAAACCCTAAAATCTTGAGGAAAATGGATCTGAAAGAGGGCCTCGGAAAGGGGCAGCAAATGCATGCGATTCCTTAATTCAGCAGGAAGAAGATCTTTTGCCCATGTCGCGTAGGTTTTGATGCACTGGAACATCAGACGCCTCAAAGCACGCTGGCTCAATTCTTCAGTTGTTCCATAAATCGGAACAATGCGTCCTGCATGGACGGGCGCCCTGCTATTCCCAACTTCGTAATCTGTAACCGCAATTTCATAAGTAAAAAGATTGCGATCGACTTTTCCTGTTACCGTAAGAGGCAAACCCTTCCGAAATACTTTTTTTAAAAACGGCTGATTAAACCAGATTGCGGTTGCACTCCCGGAACTATCTTTGATTTCTACCCTTAATAAAGAAAAACCGCGCCTTGAAGGTGATTCTTCAATATTGGAAATGATGCCTTTTACCGTACCGACTTCACCTGGTTTTAATGCCGCTAATGAAGGAAGCAAAAACCTGTCTTCATAACGCCGGGGCAGGTAATAAAGCAAATCAAGCAAGGATTGAATTCCGAGTTTTTTAAGGAGCCTGGCACGGCTCTCCCCAATCTGGGGCAACTCCGTGATCTTGATCATGCCAAGCTGCTGTGCGTTTAGCGCCTTGTTTCTTGTCATTTTAAGCTTTTCTATCCCGGTTTCACTAACGTTCATCCCTTTCTCACTCAACACTAATCAGAAAATAATAAACCGGTTGACCTCCATGGTGAAGCTCAATTTCTCGTCCCGGATGTTGAGCATGAACCAGCCCTGCAATGTGCTCAGCCTCTTCTGCGGAAACATCAGTTCCTGAATAGAGGGTGATCAACTCATCACCCTCGGCAACAATCTTTTTTATTAACGCGAGGACCACTTGCTTCAAAGATGACCCGGCAGCAACAATTTCTCCCCCGTAAAGACCGATTAAATCCCCCTCTTTAATGAAAACATCCTTTCCAACAACATCACGAACTGCGTATGTAACTTCTCCGACTTTAATCTGGTTGAGGCAGCGGGTCATTTTTCCCCTATTCTCCTGCAGAGAAGATGAAGGATTAAAGCCTAAAAGAGCAGCGATCCCTGCAGGGATACTGCGAGAAGGAACAACCTCCACGGTGCAGTTCACGAAATGCTTTGCCTGCTCGGCAGCCAAAATTAAATTTTTATTGTTCGGAAGAACGAGCACCTGCGAAGCCGACACCTTCTCTATTGCATTTACGAACTCCTCTACAGGCGGATTCATCGTCTGTCCGCCCTCAATTATTTGGTTAACCCCCAGGTTTAAAAAAATCTTTTTTAGCCCTTCCCCTGAAGCGACTGCGACAATCCCTATTTCTTCCGGGCCTTGCAACGGATCTTCGGGATTAGTTGTGGGAACCTTACCTGCTTCACCCTTTTGGAGATTCTGCCCCCATTGGTCTTTCATGTTGCTGATTTGGATATTGTGGAGCGTACCTAGCCGCAAACATGATTCTAAAACCTTGCCTGGATGATTGGTATGGATATGAATCCTGGTTAAATCACCGCCCCCCCCGATCAAAAGGCTATTACCTAAAACCTGGAGGGAAGTTTGGAGTTGGCTCTTGAAAAATGTTTTTCCGCGTAATAGAAACTCTACACAGTAAAGGTACGTAAAGTCTCCTTCTGTTTGGGGTGAGGCCTGGTCGAAGCCTAAGCTGATCGCGCCATCCGCCGGAGGGAAAATCTCATTACGCAAGATCTTCTGGCCGCCCTCAAGAATGACAAGCAGCCCTTTTCCTCCCGCATCTACAACCCTAGCTTTTTTTAAGACAGGGAGCAAATCAGGAGTCCGTTCGAGTGTTTCGGAACCTCTCTGCACCGCATGGGTCAGAATCTCTTCTAAATTCTGTGCCGTTGGTGCAGCTTCGGTGATTCCCCGTGCGATTCCTTGAGCCACCGTTAACATTGTACCTTCTACAGGTTTGATAACAGCCTGGTAAGCTGTCGCAACCGCAGTTTGCCAGGCTTTTGCAAATTCTTGCAGGGTAATCCTTTCTTTTCCCTTAACTGCCACCGAAAGCCCTCGGATAAGCTGGGATAAGATCACACCAGAATTTCCACGCGCACCCATCAAGGAACCTTTTGCTAAGGCCTCACTCACTTTACTGACGCTCGATGCTTGAACTTTGTTTAATTCTTGAACCGCCGCAGCCATAGTAAGATACATATTACGGCCTGTATCGCCGTCGGGAACCGGAAAAACATTGAGCCGGTCAATTTCTTTCTGGCGCTCGGCAAGGAATGCAAGACCGCCTTCGAAGAGCTGTTTTACCTGTTCCCCAGTCACGCTTTCCAGATCCAACCCTTCTCCCCCTCATGATTACTTAAAAACCTTGACGCCTACAACATTGACATTAATCTCGACAGCGCGCAGGCCTGTCATTCTTTCAATTTCATAGCGAACTGCCTCCACCATGTTATGAGCAACCTCGGCAATTTTAACGCCGTAACACATGACAACCCAAAGCTCAACTTTAACTTCTGTGCCTTCTATGTGGACTTCTACACCTTGGCCCAACGCATCTTTCCCCAAGATTTCCGAAACGCCTTGCCGCAACCCCCGGGGGGCCATTCCCACAATCCCGTAGCAACGTACAGCAACCGCCCCGGCAATAGCTGCCACAGCCTCACGTGCTATCTCGATGCTTCCATAATTGTTCCTTTGATTTTCAATCATCGCTCAGCCTCCTTAATGGATGCTCCTCTTGCAGGCGCGCAATCCTTATTTCGCCAAGTCTTTTAATTCTCCTTCCAAAATTATATCCCGTTTTTTAAAACCTGGTCAAATAAAACAGGCGCTGCCCGGCGCCGCGAGGTATGGGTATGGGCCAGACTTTTATCCACTTTTCTTGTCAGAGGGTAAACTATTTGTTAGAATAAGGCTTGTGAGAAAGGAGGGTACTAAATGGCTAAGTGTGCCATATGCGGAAAAGGAGTTAAGGTTGGAATGCAAATCAGCCACTCCCACATCCGGACAAAGAGAGCCTGGTCTCCCAATTTGCAAGTCGTGCGAACGGTAATCAACGGAAGACCTGTTCGCTTAAAGGTATGTACGCGCTGCATCAAAGCGGGCAAAGTAAAGCGCGCCCTTTAAATTGAAACTTCTTCCAGGTTTTGGCCGGTTTCTACATCAATCAGCTGGACGCACCTCTCATCTACCAGAGCAGCAGTAGGCCTTGCCGGGGTATTTTTTGGTAAAGAAGGAGAACCGGGATTCAGAAAAATGACACCCTTTTCTTTTGTAATTCCCGGAAGGTGGGTGTGTCCCGAAATAAAGAGCTGAACCTTATACCGATGCGCCTGCGCCTGCATCTCCTGCGGCAGTATCCGGTGCCCGTGAGTTACTAAAAAGCGCAGGTTTTCTATTTGCAGAAAGGCATAAGGGGCTTGCAGAGGCCACTCGATGAGAAGCTGATCGATCTCGGCATCACAGTTACCCCGCGCAATAATCACCGGAACCGGGGAATTATTAATTAAAGCAGCAAGTTTTTGAGGATCATATCCACCTGGCAAAGGATTGCGGGGGCCGTGATAAAGAACATCCCCGGCATGGATAATAATTTCCACTTCCTTAAAAATAGTAGTCATTACTTTCTCCCATGCGGCAACGGAGCCGTGGGTATCGCTGATTATACCGAGGCGCATGAAACACTCTCCTTATACCTGGAATTCCGAACCATCCTTTAACTCCCGGAAAAGATTAACCATTTCCAGAGCTGAGAGGGCCGCTTCGGCGCCCTTATTGCCAGCCTTTGTGCCGGCCCGCTCGATTGCCTGTTCCAGGGTATCAGCAGTAATTAAACCGTAAATAACGGGTATACCGGCTTCCAGTCCGACCTGGGCAATTCCCTTGGTGACTTCACTGGCAATATAATCGAAGTGGGGTGTAGTCCCCCTGATCACGGCTCCCAGACAGATTACTCCGTCGTAGCGGCACGCGGCCATTTTTTTTGCCGCGAGGGGAATTTCAAAGGCACCGGGCACCCACGCCACCTCAATATCACTGTCACTTACTCCATGTCTCCGGAGGATATCAACGGCACCGCTGAGAAGGCGGTTTGTAATAAACTCGTTAAACCTGGCGACAACGATCCCGAAGCGTAATCCCTGGCCTAAAAGTTTTCCCTCGAACATTTTAAACATCGGCTTTTCTCCTCTCTATTTTTTAAGGGTTAAAAAGTGTCCTAATTTCTCCTTTTTTGTTTTTAAATAACGGTGATTTTCCGCAACAGGAGGAATTTCAATTGGAACTCTTTCCACAATTTCCAGTCCATATCCTTCTAAACCGGCAATTTTCCGGGGATTGTTTGTCAGCAACCGGATCTTTTTTAAGCCTAGATCTACAAGAATCTGAGCACCAAACCCGTAATCCCGCAGATCGGGGGGAAAGCCGAGCAGCTCGTTGGCTTCAACGGTATCACGCCCTTTATCCTGGAGTCTATATGCCTTTATTTTATTAAGCAAACCAATTCCTCTCCCCTCCTGGCGCATATATAAAAGGACCCCGGTTCCTTCCCGCGCAATCATCCGGAGGGCTTGGGCCAACTGCTCGCCGCAATCGCAGCGCAGGGATCCGAAAACATCCCCGGTTAAACACTCTGAGTGAACCCGCGTGAGAACCGGACGGTGGGGCTGGATATCCCCCTTTACCAGCGCGAGGTGACAATTATGGTCCAGGATGCTTTCGTACGCGAGGGCCTTGAATTCGCCGTATCTGGTGGGAAGGAATGTGGCAGCTACCTTCCTGATTAATTTTTCCGTCCGGCGCCGGTACTCGATTAAATCTGCGATGGTGATAATTTTTAAGCCGTGATTTTTGGCAAAGTTAAGCAGTTGCGGTACGCGTGCCATTGTTCCGTTATCATTCATGATTTCACAAATGACGCCGGCAGGGTAGAGACCGGCAAGGCGCGCCAGGTCTACGGCCGCCTCCGTATGACCGGCTCTTCTTAAAACGCCACCCTTTTTCGCCCGGAGGGGAAAAACATGGCCGGGCCGCCGCAGGTCATGCGGTTTTGTCTTGGGATCAAGGATGGTTTGAATCGTAAGAGCACGTTCAAAAGCGGAAATTCCTGTTGTAACAGCAGCAGCATCTACCGAAACTGTAAACGCCGTTTCCAAACTTTCCGTATTCCGGACCACCATTGGCTGAATTTCCAACTCATCCAGGCGCTCACCAATAATTGGCATACAGATAAGTCCTTTTCCATAGGTAGCCATAAAATTGACCGCTTCAGGCGTTACCTTTTCCGCCGCAACTACAAGATCCCCTTCGTTTTCCCGGTCCTCGTCATCAACGACGATAATCATTCGTCCCGCTTTAATTTCTTCCAGGGCTTCTTCGATCCCGTGAAACTGCCTGCTATCTTCCATATTTGCTCCTCCCCATAATCCGTTCCATCACATAAATCCGTGCTCAGCTAAAAATTCCGGAGTGATCTGATGGCTCTCTCCAACACCTCGCTTCGTCATCAGGTAGCTAATGTATTTTCCCAACACATCCGCTTCAATATTAAGAAGATCGCCAACCCTTTTGTTCCCTATGGTAGTTATTTTCCGGGTATGGGGGATTAAGCTGACCATAAAGGCACCTGGCTTCCAATCCGCAACGGTCAGGCTCACCCCGTCCAGGGTCACAGATCCCTGGGGTATTAAAAAATTTTCCAGTTCCGGGGGGGCTTTTATCCATAGATCGGTAGCAATACCCTGCGCCTGCAAGCTTAAGATGACTCCGGTTGCATCTACGTGTCCTGTAACAAAGTGGCCGCCCAGCCTCCCGCCTATTTTAAGCGCCCGTTCGAGGTTGACCGCAGCGCCTGGAGTCAACAAGGCAAGATTGGTCTTTGCAAGTGTTTCGGCCATGACATCAACAGTTAAAGTGTGAGGGGTGAGACCGGTCACTGTAAGACAAACCCCGTTTACAGCAATGCTGTCTCCTGCTTTTAATTCTTCGAGCACCTTGCGGGCTTCCAGAGTCAAAAAAGCTGAGAATTGATCTTTGACAAGACCCCGGACGATTCCTTTTTCCTCTACAAGACCCGTAAACAAAATTTTCCCTCCCCTACCTGCTTCTTGCCGGGTATCCGGTAATCATTAAATCTTCACCAATTTTGGTACAACTCAGCCCGGCAATCAAAAAAGCATCCCTCAAGTTTTGGAATCCGGCGCCTCCAAAGGGTCCCGGCGCAGAACTTCCTCCGATAATTTTTGGGGCAAGAAAGAAAATAAATTTGTCAATAATTCCTGCTTTGAGGGCACTTGCATTTAAAGTAGCCCCCCCTTCGAGGAGAACGCTTAAAACTTCCCTTTTTCCCAGCTCGTCCATTAAAGACCGGAGGTTAACTCGGCCCTCTTGCTCTGGTAAT
>DAOURU010000242.1 GCA_030627585.1 Bacillota bacterium | reverse complement strand
TCCTGAGATTGTGCTGGCTTTTGATCGAGACGCGGCGGGAATTGCGGCCGGCTTGCGGGGAGCCGGTTATCTTCAGGAACTCGGGGCAAGGGTTTTTGTTCTGGATCTCCCTTCCGGCAAGGACCCCGATGAGTTCTTGCGCAGGAACGGCAAGAAGGCTTTTGCCGCCGCTCTGGAGAAAAACACCTTGTCTTACTTCGAGTTTAAATTAGAACAGGTGATCAGGCAGCATGATCCGGAGGCCGTTTTTGGAAAGGCAGAAATTGTCAATGCCCTCTTAGAGGATTTAGCCAGGACTGAAAATCTCGTGGTGCGGGAGGGGAATACCCGGCTGATCTCCGAGCGGCTCGGGCTTCAAGAGGACACAATCCGCTCCGAACTCCTCCGCTACCTTGGCAAGGAACGGGCAAGAAAGGATAGAAATGAAAAAAATAGATATACTATGGAAAAAGGCAAACAAATTTTCGCAACACCGCACACTTCCGCAGCCGAGGCCGCCCGGCACGGGCTTTTCCGGTTGATGTGCTGTCACCGGGAAGTTTGGGAGCGCGTCCGGCAAGAGGTGAGTTTTGCTGTTTTTGAAGGAAAAGTGGGCCGTTATGTCCAACTTCTCAAACAGCTTGGATGGATGAGCCCCGCCGAACTGTTGGACCAGGTGCCCGAAGAGGACCAGGCGGAGTTGGCCGGCCTGCTTTTTGCCGGTGCGGAACAGGATCTTGACCCCCGGCAGCAGGCGCAGGCGGTTGAAGACTACCTGCGGATTCTGAAAAAAGAACGGGTAAGCGCTCAGATTGAAGCCTCTTTAACAGCTTTACGCGAACGAGAAAGAAATGGAGATCTGGAAGGAATTAAGGACTTGATGGCAGAATTACATGGGTTATATACAAAGCTTGAGGTTTTAAAAAGTACAGGTTAATCCTGGATCAACTTTACCGGCAGACTGATTCACCAGGAGACAAGTTAGGAAAGGAGGGAAACCAAATTGAAAGAAGAACTGTTGAAAATCGAAGCAGTAAAAGATCTCATTCAGCGGGGAAAACAAAAAAGCTCTCTTACCTATCAGGAAATTATGGATGCCCTGCAGGGGATAGAATTGAGCCCCGATCAAATAGACAATATTTACGAACATTTTGGGGCGCTGGGAATTGAAATCCTGCCCGGGGGAGGGGACGGACCGGCCGCCGAAAAAGACCGGGAGAACACCGCTCCCGAGGAGGAAATCGAGGTAGATCTTTCAGTTCCGGAGGGGATCGCCATTGATGATCCCGTGCGGATGTATCTAAAAGAGATCGGCAGGATTCCCCTCCTTACTGCTGAGGAAGAAATTGCGCTTGCCAAGCGGATCGAGCAGGGTGACGAGGAGGCAAAACGCCACCTGGCGGAAGCGAACCTTCGCCTCGTCGTGAGCATCGCCAAGCGTTATGTGGGCCGGGGCATGCTCTTTCTCGACCTCATTCAAGAAGGCAACCTGGGCCTGATTAAGGCGGTCGAAAAATTTGACTATCGCAAGGGATATAAATTCAGCACTTATGCAACATGGTGGATCAGGCAGGCAATTACCCGCGCCATTGCAGACCAGGCACGAACGATCCGGATTCCGGTTCACATGGTGGAGACGATTAATAAGCTGGTTCGGGTTTCCCGCCAACTGTTGCAAGAACTCGGAAGGGACCCCCTGCCGGAAGAAATTGCCCAGGAAATGGAAATTCCGGTGCAACGGGTGCGGGAAATTATGAAAATCGCCCAGGAGCCCGTATCGCTGGAAACCCCCATTGGGGAAGAGGAAGACAGCCACCTGGGAGATTTTATCGAGGACGAAGACGCCCTCGCTCCGGCGGAGGCGGCTTCATTTATCCTTTTAAAAGAGCAGTTGGAAGAGGTCCTGGAAACTTTGACCCCCAGAGAAAGAGAAGTTTTGCGCCTTCGTTTTGGCCTTGATGACGGAAGGGCGCGGACCCTCGAGGAAGTTGGGCAGAGGTTCAAGGTGACGAGGGAGCGCATCCGCCAAATTGAAGCCAAAGCCCTCCGGAAGCTGCGGCACCCCAGCCGGAGCAAAAAACTTAAAGACTATCTCGAATAAGAAAAAGCCCCATTCCACATGAAGGAAGGGGCTTTTTTACGGCCCGCCCCCGCGCCCAGAGGGGGCCCCGCCAGAATTACTTCAACCTCAAAAAGGTGCCTTATAAGCAGTTTAGCTGAGGCAGCTCTAAAGATCTGCCCCATTTTCATGAGCGGTTTGTGGTGGTGAGAGCATAAAGGTTAATATGGGTTCTCCCCTTGCTGGACCCGGCAGGTTTGTTCTTCTGGGGGTCCCTTTTAGAGTTCCAACCCCCGGTATCTTTTATCTGCCAGGAGCAACTGCAGGTAGTAAGATTAAGCTGCCGTGCCGCCGGTCAGTACCAGCAGGGTGATACGCGCTTAAAAACCTTTCAGGGAAAAACGGGCAGGAAACATTGACGCCGGGGGCGGTGTGTTGTATAATGTAATTGCCGTTGTTGTTCCTCGGTAGCTCAACGGTAGAGCATCCGGCTGTTAACCGGAGGG
>DAOURU010000171.1 GCA_030627585.1 Bacillota bacterium | reverse complement strand
GCCGGGAGGCGACGCGAGAATTCTTGAGTTTCGCGAGAGAAGAGCAGGTGGTGGTGCAGATCGGGAAGGAAAGGCGAAGTAAAAGCGCCATCCTGACAACACGCCGGATTTATTTTTCACCAATTTCTTCTGTAACCTTACTAAAAAGGGCCCGACTTTAACCAGGCCGGTACAGGTAAATACTTCCGGCTTACAAGAACATATGTTTTAAGTAATACAAAAGTATGTTATAATTTATAACATATAAAAGGGAGTTTTGCCGCCGGCGTTTTGACAAAGGAGGGAAAAAAATAGCTGATAACAGCAGTAGAATCAAAAATAACGGTAATAAAATGAATAGTGAGGACAGGTATGATGCCAGCCAGATCGAAGTTTTAGAAGGAATTGAAGCCGTGCGGCGCCGTCCTGGAATGTATATTGGAAGCACCGGGATGAGGGGATTGCACCAGTTAGTCTTCGAATTAGTCGACAACAGCGTAGACGAAGCAATGGCTGGCTATTGTAATGATATTAAGGTAGTTTTAGGTAAAGATGGAAGTGTTACTGTAAGCGACAACGGAAGAGGAATTCCGGTAGATATTCACCCGCGCACGGGCCGCCCCGCGCTGGAAGCGGCTCTTACCCTGCTTCATGCAGGTGGAAAGTTTGGAGGAAACGGATACGAAATATCCGGCGGATTGCACGGAGTCGGCCTGTCTGTCGTTAACGCTCTCTCCTGCTGGCTGGAGGTTGAAGTAAAACGGGGGGGGAGGCGTTATGTGCAGTATTATGAGCGCGGGAGGGTAAAAACTCCTTTAAAAGAAGTGGGTGCAGCAGACGAAACAGGAACGAAAATCTGTTTCTTACCCGATTCCCAAATTTTTCCGAACCGGAAATTCAACCGCGATCAAGTGGCGTCTCGGCTCCGGGATTTATCTTATTTGAACCGGGGAGTACATTTTTCTTTAGTTGACGAGGAAGCGGGAGAAACCGTAACCTTTTATCATGAGGGCGGGATTGCCGACTTCGTGAAAAACCTTAATCGCAATAAAGAGGTGCTCTACCTGGATCCCTTGTATTTTACTGCGAATAAAGAAGGGATTCTTATTGAAGCGGCGCTTCAGTACCATACGGGATATATTGAAAATACCTTTTCTTTTGTCAATAATATTCATACCCAGGAGGGGGGCACCCACGAGACCGGGTTTAAAGCGGCGCTTACGAGGGTTGTCAATGATTACGCGCGGCGCTTCGGTTTTTTAAAAAACAATGAGGAAAACCTGACCGGTGAAGATGCTCGCGAAGGGCTGACTGCGGTTTTAAGTATTAAAATGAAAGAACCCCAGTTTGAAGGACAGACGAAGACTAAACTGGGGAACCATGAAGCGCGGGGAGTTGTTGAATCTGTTGTCACCGAATACTTAACCCTTTTTTTTGAAGAGAATCCGGGGCCGGCGCGGCGGATTGTAGAAAAAGCGGTGAAGGCGGCTCGGGCGCGGGAGGCCGCCCGCAAGGCGCGGGAGTTGACGCGGCGCAGAACTGCCCTGGACCACGTGGCGCTCCCGGGAAAGCTTGCCGATTGTGTTTCCCGGAAGCCGGAGGAATGCGAGCTGTACATTGTTGAGGGAGATTCGGCAGGGGGTTCTGCAAAACAAGGGCGGGACCGGAGATTTCAGGCGATTCTGCCTCTGCGGGGGAAAATCATTAATGCTGAAAAGGCCCGTTTGGATAAATTACTGGCTAACGAGGAAATTAAAAATATTATTACAGCAGTGGGAACGGGTATTTTAGATGATTTTGATTTAGCCAAGACGCGTTACCACAGAATTGTGATTATGAGCGATGCCGATGTTGACGGTTCTCACATCCGAACCCTTCTCTTAACATTTTTTTACCGCTACATGAGGCCGCTGATCGAAGCGGGGTATGTATACATCGCACAGCCGCCCCTTTATAAGGTGCAGAAGGGAAAAGAAGAACACTATCTTTACAACGATCAGGAACTGGAACGGCTCCTTGCGGAATGGAAGTCGGATCGCGTGAGCATCCAGCGTTACAAGGGGCTTGGAGAAATGAATCCCGATCAACTCTGGGAGACTACCATGAATCCCGAAAAGCGGATTATGCTTCAGGTGGCCCTGGAGGATGCCATCCGGGCCGATGAAATTTTCACGATCTTGATGGGCGAAAAAGTCGAGCCCCGGCGGGATTTTATTCAAGCACACGCCCGCGAAGTCCGCAACCTCGATGTCTAAAAAATAAAAACGGTTCAAGGGTAAAGGCCGGTACAAGTCCCTCACCTTTACCCGGTTCGGGGATGGGTTGGGCGCCTCTTTTCAGAACAGTAAGCTCAAACTCTCCAGGATCGGCCTGGTCAAGATCGAGCTGCATTGGGATATACCCGGCACCATCAAGACCGTTACCGTAAACATTATTGGGCATCCAAAGATGCACAAAGAAGCGGAAAGAACGAGACAAAAGACAAGAAAGCGAAAGGAGGCAAAGTTTTGGCAGTACCTGGCGGCTTAATTTTACCTGTGGACATTAACGAAGAAATACAAAAGTCGTACCTTGACTACGCCATGAGCGTGATTGTCGGGCGCGCCCTCCCTGATGTCCGGGACGGCCTGAAGCCTGTGCACAGGCGAATTCTTTATACGATGTACGACACCGGGATGGGACCCGACAGGCCGCATAAAAAATCTGCTGTTGTGGTCGGGAACGTGCTGGCGCGCTACCACCCACACGGAGATGCCGCCGTCTATGATGCCCTCGTCCGCCTTGCCCAGGGTTTTGCCTGCCGCTACCCCCTTGTAGACGGGCATGGCAACTTCGGGTCGATTGACGGAGATGCCCCGGCGGCGATGCGCTATACCGAGGCCCGGCTGGCGCCGATCGCGCTTGCGCTCCTGGCCGACATTGACCAGGAGACTGTGGACTTTGTCCCAAATTACGATGGGTCCCTGCAGGAGCCTATTGTCCTGCCGAGCAGGATCCCCAACCTTTTAATCAACGGCTCTTCGGGGATTGCCGTGGGGATGGCCACTAACATCCCCCCCCACAATCTGGGTGAAGTTATAGACGGCCTCGTTTATTTGATCGAACATCCCGAGGCAACCCCGCTGGATCTGATGAGATTTATTCCCGGGCCCGACTTCCCGACGGGAGGGTTCATCCTGGGCCAGGACGGCGTAAGAGCAGCCTATGAAACAGGCCGGGGCACCGTGCTCATGCAGGGACGGGCGGTGGTCGAAAAAGGCGCGGCGGGACGCAGCCGGATCGTGATCACCGAACTTCCCTACCAGGTGAACAAGGCGCGGCTTGTGGAGCGGATCGCAGAACTGATCCGGGAAAAGAAGATCGACGGTGTCAGTGATTTGAGGGATGAATCTGACCGGACGGGAATGCGGATTGTTTTAGAACTCCGGCGCGAGGCGAACCCGCGCATCATCTTGAACAGGCTGTACAAACACACCCAGCTTCAGGAAAGCTTCGGTGTGATTATGCTTGCCCTCGTCGACGGCGAACCGCGGGTTTTAAACCTGCGCGAAGCGCTGGAGCACTACCTGAACCACCAGATTGTGGTGGTCACGCGCCGGACGCAGTATCAGCTGCGACGCGCCGAAGAACGCCTGCATATTGTGGAGGGGCTGGCGATCGCCCTGCAGCACATTGACGAAGTGATTGCCCTCATCCGGCGTTCGAAAAATGTGGAGGAAGCACGGCGGGGGCTGCAAGCGAACTTCAATCTCAGCGCGCGCCAGGCGCAGGCGATTCTCGAGATGCGCCTCCAGCGGCTAACCGCTTTG
>DAOURU010000009.1 GCA_030627585.1 Bacillota bacterium | reverse complement strand
GCGCCCGGATTTTTTTGAACTGGCCTCCTATGCTGCCGGCCGGGGGGTGCGGCCCACTGTTTCCACCAACGGCACTTTAATTACCGCAGAGGCGGCCCGCCGCCTCAAAGAAACCGGCGTGGGATATGTGGGTATCAGCCTGGACGGAATCGGGGAAAACAACGACCGTTTCCGGGGCAGGGCAGGTGCCTTTGCGGCCGCCTTGCAGGGAATCCGCCACTGCCTGGCGGCGGGGCAGCGGGTGGGCCTGCGTTTTACTATCAACCGCCATAATTATGACCAGCTGGAAGCGATTTTTGAGCTGGTCGAGAAGGAGAATATTCCCCGCGTTTGTTTTTACCACCTGGTTTACAGCGGGCGGGGAAAAAAGATGCGCGGCGAAGATATTTCCCATCGCGAGTCCCGCGCCGCCCTGGACCTGATCATAGAAAAAACACTTGATTTTCACCGGCGCGGGATGCCCCGCGAGATCCTCACAGTGGACAACCACGCCGACGGAATCTATGTCTATTTGAAATTGCGCCGGACAGATCCGGTGCGGGCGGAGCGGGCCTACAAGCTGCTTAGACAAAACGGCGGCAATCGTACGGGGATCGCCATTGCTGCCGTAGACTGGGAGGGGTACGTCCACCCGGACCAGTTTACCCTCCACCACACCTTCGGCAATGTGCGGGAAAGGAGTTTCGGCGCAATCTGGACCGACCTTTCTCACCCCATCCTGGCGGGGTTGAAAAACCGGCGCTCCCTTTTAAAGGGGCGCTGCGCCCGCTGCCGCTGGCTGGAGCTCTGCAACGGCAACTTCCGCACCCGCGCCGAGGCCGTTACACGCGATTTCTGGGGGCCGGATCCCGCCTGTTACTTGACAGATGAAGAGATTGGGATTGCCTGAGAGAATTTAAGAAAGGGGTGCACCTTTTGCTGGTTTCCTGGAATACGACCAATGCCTGCAATCTTGCCTGTGAACACTGCTACCGGAATGCCGGCGCCCGGGCGCAGGAAGAACTGGATACTTCTGAGGGGGCGGCATTAATTGAAGAGATTGCCCGCGCCGGCTTCAAGATCATGATTTTCAGCGGGGGGGAGCCCCTGCTCAGACCCGACATTTACGAACTGGTAAAATACGCCTCAAGAAAAGGCCTGCGCCCGGTTCTGGGCAGCAACGGCACTTTGATTACGGGGGCGGCAGCCAAAAAATTAAGACAGGCCGGTGCTTTGGCCGTGGGCATCAGCCTGGACAGCATCGATCCAGAGCAGCACGACCGCTTCCGCGGCTCTTCCGGCGCCTGGGAGGCGGCGGTAGAAGGGATGAAAGCCTGCCGGAGAGAGGGGCTGCCGTTTCAGGTTCATACAACCGTAGTTGAGTGGAACTACGAACAGGTAGAGGAATTAACAGATCTGGCGGTGCGCCTGGATGCGGTGGGCCACCATGTCTTTTTCCTGGTGCCTGCCGGGCGGGGGGTCAACATTGCCGAGGAATCCTTAAGGGCCGAACAGTATGAGCGTTTGCTGCACCGGCTGATGAAAAAGCAGCAAGAGGTGCCCATTGAAGTCAAACCCACTTGCGCCCCGCAGTTTATGCGCATCGCTGCTCAGCTTGGATTAAAGCTGCGCTTTCAGAAGGGGTGCCTGGCGGGGACCGGATATTGCATCATCAGCCCCGGCGGGGAGGTTCAGCCCTGCGCTTATTTGAACATTCCGGTGGGCAGCGTCCGGGAAACACCTTTTAGCCGCATCTGGGAGGACAACCCGGTATTCAAACGGCTGCGCACAGAAGCGTACACGGGCGCATGCGGCGCCTGCGATTACCGGGGCATCTGCGGCGGCTGCCGCGCCCGTGCCTATTATTACTATGGGGATTACATGGCCGAGGAGCCCTGGTGCCTCTATCGCAAAGGCAATAAGAAGAAGCGGGGAGGGGAAAACCGTGACGCTTGACAGCCTGGACAGGCGGCTCCTCAATCTCATCCAAGCCCGTTTTCCCATCACACCAGAACCCTACCGGGAGCTGGCGGAAGCCCTGGGCGCCAGCGAGGAGGAGATCCTCGGCCGCCTGGAGCGTTTGGTTGCGGACGGGGTTATCAGGCGGCTGGGACCCATCTTTGATTCCAGAAAGTTGGGCTACTGCAGCACGCTGGTTGCCCTAAAGGTGCCCTCCGAGCGGGTTGAAGAGGTTGCTGCTGTTGTCAACAGCTTTCCCGGTGTGACCCATAATTATTTGCGGGATGATCGGTACAATATGTGGTTCACCCTGCTGGAGGAAACCCCTGCCCGGTTGGAAGCCACCCTGAAGGAAATCAAAAGGCGTACCGGCATTACGGAGATCCTTAACCTGCCGGCAGCCAGGATCTTCAAGCTCAGGGTGAATTTTGACCTCGGGGAGGAATAATATGCTTCGCGAACGGGAAAAGGAAATTATCCGGGCCTTGCAAGCGGGGATCCCCCTGGCGCGCCGGCCCTATCAGGTCCTGGCAGAGAAGCTTAAAATGAGCGAAGAAGAACTGCTGGCCAAGATCGAAGATTTTCTCGAGCAGGGAGTAATCCGGCGTTTTGGGGCGCTCGTGCGCCACCAGGATCTGGGCTATACGGCCAACGCCATGGTGGTATGGGAGGTTCCTGAGGAGCGCATTGAGGAGGTGGGACGGCTGATGGCTGCTTTTGACGAAGTGACTCACTGTTACCAGCGGCCGGCCCGTTTACCTGACTGGCCCTATAACCTCTTTGCCATGGTTCACGGGAGGACACCGGCGGAGTGTCGGGAGATTACGGCCCGGCTTTCCCGGGCCGGGGGCGTGGAAGACTACCGCCTTCTTTTCAGTGTAGCCGAATTAAAAAAGAGCCCTAGGGAATATTTTCAAACATCTCCCTGAAAGGGTGGAGAAAGTTACCGATTAAGGGGTGAAGGCCTTGTTTCACCGATTTCGGAAATCTGAGGAGTTGTACGCCGAGGCCCGCCGTTACATGCCCGGCGGGGTAAACAGCCCGGTGCGCGCCTTTAAAGCGGTCGGAGGCGAGCCGGTGTTTATCGCCCGCGGGGAGGGGGCGCTTATTTATGACGTGGATGGGAATGAATATATAGACTACGTGGCCTCCTGGGGGCCGCTCATCCTGGGCCACATCCATCCGGAGGTGACGGCTGCCCTCCAGGAATGCCTGGCAAGAGGCACCAGCTTCGGCGCTCCCACTGAACTGGAAACGGAGTTGGCCAGAACGATTGTAGAGGCGGTCCCAGCTGTGGAAATGGTACGCCTGGTCAATTCAGGAACGGAAGCCGCGATGAGCGCTTTGCGCCTCGCCCGGGGTTATACAGGGCGGAATAAAATTGTTAAATTTGAAGGCTGCTACCACGGCCATGCCGATTTTTTATTGATCAAAGCAGGGTCGGGGGCCCTCACGCTGGGGGTGCCCAGCAGTCCCGGTGTGCCGGCCAGCACGGCGGCGAATACGATCACCGCCCCATATAACGACCTGGACACTGTAGAAAAGATCTTTGCGCAAGAGGGAGAAGAGATCGCGGCGGTGATTGTGGAACCTGTTGCGGGAAATATGGGCGTGGTACCCCCGCGGGAGGGTTTCCTTGAAGGCTTGCGGGAAATCACCCGCCGTTACGGGTCGCTCTTGATCTTTGACGAAGTGATGACAGGTTTCCGCCTTGCTTACGGTGGAGCGCAAGAGCTTTACCGGATCGAACCCGATCTCACCTGTTTGGGCAAGGTCATCGGCGGCGGTTTGCCGGTGGGAGCCTACGGCGGGAAACGCGAAATCATGGAGCAGGTGGCGCCGGCGGGACCGGTTTACCAGGCCGGCACCCTCTCGGGCAACCCCCTTGCGGTGACCGCCGGGCTGGCGACGTTGAAGGTGTTAAAGCGACCCGGCACTTACGCGGAACTGGAACGCAAGTCCGCACTGTTAGCGTCGGGGCTGGCCGCGGCAGCCCGGGAGGCAGGTCTTGGAGCAACCTTTAACCGGGTTGGCTCTATGCTCTGCATTTTCTTCACGGATACGCCGGTTGTGGATTATCCAAGCGCCTGTACTTCTGATCTCGCTCGTTTTGCCGCTTTTTTCCGTTCCATGCTGGAGCAGGGAATTTATCTTGCACCCTCCCAGTTCGAGGCGGCCTTTATGAGTCTCGCCCATACCGGGGAGCAGATTGAACGGACGGTGGAAGCCGCCCGCAAGGCTTTTTCGGCTGCCCGAAAGAAGAAATATTAATTTATTTTCACTGAAGGTTCTTTGCTTAATTGTTTTGGAAGCTCCCCGTTAGGGTTTGCAAATGATGAAAATATGTGAGATAATTTTTTCAGTAACAACTGTCGAATAAGTGCTAAAATTGGGGGTCTTTCAGCATTGGGGGGAGGAATTAAACTGCAGGCTCCGCACCTTGAAGGAGCCCGTATTCTGGTGGTCGACGATGATCAGGTGACGTGCTCCATGTTGGAAGAAATTTTAAAAAGGCAGAATTTTCATGTCTCCACGGCACACGACGGGCAGGAGGCCTGGGCCCTGATGCTTGCTGGGGAATTAGATCTTATTTTACTGGATGTCATTATTCCAAAAAGCGATGGCTTCGAGATTCTCCGCCGCATGAAGAATCACCCCGCACTGGAGGGTATTCCCGTAATTCTAATTAGTGCTTCGGATCGTGTTGATGAAAAAATCAAAGGTTTTGAATTAGGAGCAAATGATTATGTCAGTAAACCGTTTGCAGGCAAGGAAATGATTGCCAGGATCAATACTCAGCTTCGCCTGAAAGCGCTTCAACAGGAGCTTGCAACAAAAAACCGGCAACTGGAGGAACGCAACCGCTTTCTCCAGCAGCTTGTTTATTTAGATGAACTGACAGGGATTTTTAACAAGCGTTATCTGCTTGAGCGTGCCGTCAGGGAAGTACGCCGCTCTCTTCGGTATCAAAGCCCGCTTTCCTGCCTGATGATCGACATTGATTACTTTAAAAATATTAATGATCGTCTGGGGCATCAGAGCGGGGATTTGGTGCTGTATGAATTGGCACAGTTGTTAAAAATTTCGATCCGGGGTACTGATATTTTAGCCCGTTACGGAGGCGAAGAGTTTACTATTTTATGCCCCGAAACTTCTATGTCGCAGGCTTATACCCTGGCTGAGCGGCTGCGGTTGACGGTAAGGCGGCATCTCTTCCTGGGCGACCGGGGAGGGCTTCACTTGTCGATCAGCATCGGAGTTGCTTCCTTTTGGAATTACAAGGGGAACCAGACATATAATTCCAGACAGATAATTAAGGAAGCAAAAAAAATGGTAGAACACTTATTTGCCACGGCCGATCAGGCGCTTTACGCAGCAAAGCAGAAAGGGCGGAACAGGACGGAGCGCAGACTGTCCCCCGGGCTGTATTTTTCTTCCTGCTAAAGTGGAATTTATCAACAATTCAAAAAAAGTTATTGACACGAGTCCGGTATTTTCCTATACTATTTAGAAAATATTTGCGTTTCTCTTTATAGATGCGTTTCTTTTTACGGCATTCACAAGCACAAGCCCATATATTGAGAAAAGCCATGACGGAAGCACGTTCCACTGGCGCCCTGGTTCCAGAGAGCTGGGGGAGCCGAAAACCAGCACCAGACGCAGCGGCGATATCGTTCCCGAGTACTGCTATCTAAACGGCTTCTTGGAAGCCCAGTAGGTGGTGCCGGACTTGTCCAGTCTTAAGGTCCGTTAACATTTGCATGGACACACTGAGAGGTTGTCTGGTTGGACAGCAAGCAGGGTGGTACCGCGGGTCCCTCTCGTCCCTGACAGTATTCTGTCTTGGCGGGAGGGGTTTTTGTAACTTTTTCAATGGATACAAAATAATTAAATAAATTTACAGGAGGTGGAAAAACGAACAATCTGCTGCTGCCCGAAAGTTAGAGGGGAAGGAGAGGAGATTAGTTGGGGCTTATTATCTATCTGAACGGAGCCTTTGTAGACGAGGAGGAAGCTCGAGTTTCTGTTTTTGATCACGGGCTTCTTTATGGCGATGGAGTTTTTGAAGGAATCCGCGCCTACCGCGGGCGGGTTTTTCGCCTCCAGGAACATATTGACCGCCTTTATGAATCCGCTAAATCTATTCTCCTGGATATTAAACTTTCGAAGGAAGAAATGTTTGAAGCTGTTCTGGAAACCCTGCGCCGCAACAACCTGCGCGATGCTTACATCAGGCTTGTGGTAACCCGCGGGAGAGGAGACCTGGGGCTCGATCCCCGCAAGTGCCCGGAGCCTACAATTTTCATCATTGCCGCTCAGATCCAGCTTTACCCGGAGGAAATGTACGAAAACGGCCTCGAAGTTGCAACCGTTCCCACCCGCCGGAACATTGTGGAAGGCGTGAACCCCCGGATCAAGTCGCTGAATTACCTGAACAACGTTCTGGCCAAGATTGAAGCAAATCTTGCGGGAGTACCAGAGGCGATTCTCTTAAATAACGAGGGCTACGTTACGGAGTGCACGGGAGACAATGTTTTTATTGTCAAAAAGGGAGAGGTAATCACGCCGCCTTCTTTTTTGGGCATTTTGGAGGGAGTAACCCGCAACGCAGTGCTTGAATCAGCGCAAAAAATGGGGTATTCGACCGCCGAAAAGGTTTTCACCCGCCATGATATTTACGTTGCAGACGAATGTTTCTTAACGGGAACAGCAGCGGAGTTGATTCCGGTCGTCAAGGTTGATGGTCGTGTCATCGGAGAGGGAAGGCCGGGTGAGATTACGAGGACGCTTATACATGAGTTCCGAAAGCAGACGGAGTGGGACGGCCCCGAAATTTACCCGGATGCTCATTAAGACCCGGCAAGCGGGCCCGAAGCGGGCCCAGGGAAGAAAAATTGGGGAGGGGTGAGCTCATTGAACAGCAACAAGGTGGAACACGGCGCAGAAAAGGCCCCCCATCGGTCTTTGTTAAAAGCACTTGGCCTTACGGAGTGGGAGATGGCGCGTCCTTTCGTGGGGATCGTAAATTCTCGAAATGAGTTGGTGCCCGGGCATCTTCACCTGGATCAGATTACTGCCGCGGTAAAAGCGGGTGTACGTGCAAACGGGGGGACCCCTTTCGAGTTCCCGGCCATTGCGGTTTGCGACGGCCTCGCCATGAACCACGAAGGAATGCGCTACTCTCTCGCAAGCCGGGAACTGATCGCAGATTCCATTGAAGTGATGGCAACCGCCCATGCTCTGGATGCCCTTGTTCTCGTTCCTAATTGCGACAAAGTGGTGCCCGGGATGTTAATGGCCGCAGCCCGGTTGAATCTTCCTGCGCTTGTAATCAGCGGGGGACCCATGCTGGCCGGGAGATTCCAGGGCCGGGATGTGAGTCTCAGCACTGTTTTTGAAGGGGTAGGGGCTTTTCGTGCAAACAAGATCGCGGCAGAAGAACTGGCGGAACTGGAGGCGCGGGCCTGCCCCGGCTGTGGTTCTTGTGCCGGGATGTTTACTGCCAATACGATGAACTGTTTGACCGAGGCCTTGGGCCTGGCTTTGCCGGGCAACGGAACAATCCCTGCCGTAGCCGCGGCGCGCATCAGGCTTGCGAAAGAGGCCGGCTGGCAAGTAATGGAATTGCTGAAAAATGAAATCCGTCCCTGCGATATTCTTAACCGGACCGCCTTGCTCAATGCGCTGGCCGTTGACATGGCCCTGGGAGGTTCTACGAACACTGTCCTGCACCTCCCGGCTCTGGCCAGGGAAGCGGGGTTGGAACTCGAACTGGACGTGGTGGATGAGATCAGCCGCAAGGTACCTAATCTGTGTAAGCTGAGCCCTGCGGGGGCGCAGCACATTCAAGACCTCAACGAAGCCGGGGGAATCCCTGCTGTGATGAAGGAGCTTCTCGAGCACGGTTTGATTTCCGGGGAGGCCCTGACGGTCACGGGCCTGACCGTAGCCGGCAATCTCGAGGGAGTAAAGATCGAGCGGGCGGATGTCATCCGAAGCGTGGCCGATCCGTACAGTCCTACCGGAGGGCTGGCCGTCTTAAGGGGAAATTTGGCGCCCGAAGGCGCTGTTGTCAAACAGTCTGCCGTTGCTCCGGAGATGCTTGAACACGCGGGACCGGCGCGGGTATTCAACAGCGAAGGAGAAGCTGTTGCTGCGATCTTGGGAGAGCAGATTCAACCCGGAGATGTGATTGTGATCAGGTACGAAGGGCCCAAAGGCGGCCCCGGCATGCGGGAGATGTTGACGCCAACTGCTGCAGTCGCGGGAATGGGGCTGGACAAAGAAGTAGCCTTGATTACTGATGGACGCTTCTCGGGGGCCACGCGGGGTGCTTCGATCGGTCATATTGCACCGGAGGCAGCCGAGGGGGGACCGCTTGCCCTGGTAGCAGAGGAGGATTCCATTAGGATTGACATTCCGGGCCGCAAGCTGGAGCTTTTGGTGCCTGAAGAAGAACTGGCGCGCCGGCGGGAAGAATGGAGGCGGCCCGAACCCAGGGTGAAGTCAGGTTATCTTGTACGCTATGCGAGGCTTGTTACTTCGGCCAGCCAGGGCGCCGTCCTGCTGAGTTCTTCGGGGTGGAGGGGGTGAAATGCTTGAAACTTACCGGAGCTGAGATCATTGTCAAAGCATTGGAAGCTGAAGGGGTAGATGTTGTTTTTGGCTATCCCGGCGGAGCGGTGCTTCCTCTTTATGATAAACTTTACGACTCCCCCATCAGGCATATTTTGGTCCGCCATGAACAGGGCGCCGCCCATGCCGCAGATGGTTATGCCCGCGCCACGGGAAAACCGGGGGTTTGTATCGCCACTTCAGGCCCCGGAGCAACCAATTTGGTGACGGGGATCGCAAATGCTTATATGGATTCGATTCCCATTGTTGCCCTGACCGGCCAGGTACCCCTCCCCGCGATCGGACGGGATTCCTTTCAAGAAGCGGATATCACGGGAATTACCCTCCCGATCGTAAAACACAGTTACCTTGTCAGGGATGTGCGCCAATTGGCGGCTACAATCCATGCCGCCTTTCACATCGCCACAACAGGCCGGCCGGGACCGGTTCTCATCGACCTGCCGAAAGATATTACCATTGCGCAGGCGGAGTTCGAGTACCCGCCGCAGCTTTCCTTCCGCAGCTACTCTTCTGCTCGAGAATACAGTCCTACCCAAATTTACCAGGCGGCCAAAGCGATTGGAGAATCCCGCAAGCCGGTCCTCTACGTTGGGGGAGGCGTGATTTCTTCAGGTGCTGCCGGGGAGCTCCGGGAGTTTGTAGAAAAGACCCAAATCCCTGTTACGACGACTTTGCTGGGGAAGGGAGCATTTCCTGAAACCCACCCGCTTTCCCTCGGGATGCTAGGCATGCACGGTACGAAATACGCAAATTACGCTATTTCTTACAGCGATCTTATCATTGCGGCAGGGGCGCGTTTTGACGACCGGGTTACAAGCCGGTTGGATACCTTTGCGCCCCATGCCCAGGTGATTCACATTGATATCGATCCGGCCGAGATCGGGAAAAATGTCCGGGTCCATTACCCCCTGACAGGTGACATCAAGCAGGTTTTGAAGGACTTGATTCCCCGCGTCGAGGTGCCGCAAATCAAAGAATGGCTGCAGCAGGTCGAACAGTGGAAAGCGGATTTTCCCCTTTCTTATACAAAAGAAGAGGGTGTTCTCAAGCCTCAAGATGTCGTTGAGCAGATCTGGGAAATTACAAAAGGAGAGGCGGTCATTACAACCGAGGTAGGGCAAAATCAAATGTGGGCCGCCCAGTATTATAAAGCAATTCACCCTCGAACTTTTATTTCCTCAGGCGGATTGGGGACCATGGGCTTTGGCCTGCCTGCCGCGATCGGGGCGCAAGTAGGGCGGCCTGATGCGGTTGTTTTCGATATTGCAGGGGACGGGAGCGTCCAGATGACCTCCCAAGAACTGGCAACTGCGGTTCAGTTCCAGTTGCCCATTAATATTGCCATTTTAAACAACCGCTATTTGGGCATGGTGCGGCAGTGGCAGGAACTGTTCCATGGCAAGCGCTATTCCCAGACAGACCTTGTTGAGACACCTGATTTTGTGAAGCTGGCCGAAGCATACGGGGCTGTGGGGATCCGCGTCACGCGGGACGAGGAGATGCGCCCTGCCCTGGAGCGAGCAATCGCCTCACCGAAACCGGTCGTGATCGATTTCGTGGTTGCCCGGGAAGAGAATGTTTTCCCGATGGTCCCGCCAGGGGAGCCAATTACAAAAATGCTGGGGGGTTAGAACATGAGGCACGTACTGGCGGTTCTGGTAGAGAATCAGCCCGGTGTTTTAACCCGGGTTGCCGGTTTGTTCAGCCGGCGCGGCTACAATATCGAAAGCCTGGCCGTAGGCCAAACCCACGAACCGAGCATTTCCCGCATGACGATTGTCGTGGACGGTGATGACAGAGTGATCGAGCAGGTTGTCAAGCAGCTTGATAAACTCATTGATGTCATCGATGTGCAGGACATTACCGATGTTGAGTATGTGGACCGGGAACTGATTTTAATCAAAGTAAATGCCAAACCTTCAGTGCGGGGAGAAATTATGCAGATTGTAGATATTTTCAGGGCGCGCATTGTGGATATCGGCCAGCGGACATTGATCATTGAATGCACCGGTGATGAGGGGAAGATCCGGGCGATTGAAAAATCCCTGAAACCCTTTGGAATTTTGGAGCTGGTACGCACAGGCAAAATTGCCATGGTGCGGGGCCCGAAATATGAAGAAGACCAAAAGGAGGATGCAGTATGAAAATTTACTACGATCGGGATGCGGATCTGAAATTTCTCGAGGGAAAGACTGTTGCCGTCGTAGGTTACGGGAGTCAGGGCCACGCCCAGGCTCTTAACCTGAAGGACAGCGGGGTAAAAGTGATCGTAGCGGAGGTGCCCGGGAGCGAGAACTGGAAAAAGGCCGAAGAGGCCGGCTTTCAGGTTTTAACCACTGCAGAGGCTGCCGCGCAAGCCGGTATCGTTCAGATTTTAATTCCTGATGATAAACAGGCTGCCGTATTCCGCTCCGACATTGCCCCGCAATTAAAACCGGGGAATGCCGTTGCGTTTTCGCACGGTTTCAATATCCACTATGGCCAAATTGTCCCCCCTCCCGAGGTAGATGTCTTTATGGTAGCGCCGAAAAGCCCGGGGCACCTCCTGCGCCGGATGTATGAGCAGGGGGTCGGGGTCCCCGCGCTGGTTGCTGTGGCGCAGGATTATACGGGGCAGGCGATGCAGGTTGCACTAGCTTATGCGAAGGGAATAGGTTCCACCCGCGCTGGAGTAATCGAAACTACTTTTGAAGAAGAAACCGAAACCGATCTCTTTGGAGAACAGGCCGTTCTTTGCGGCGGAGTGACCGAACTCGTGCGGGCGGCTTTTGATACCCTGGTTGAAGCCGGATACCAGCCCGAAATTGCTTATTTTGAGTGTCTGCACGAGTTGAAGCTGATCGTGGATTTGATGTACGAGGGCGGGATCAGCTGGATGCGTTACTCCATTAGTGATACCGCCGAGTACGGCGACCTGACGCGCGGGAAGAGAGTTATTACCCCGGAAACGCGTGCTGAAATGAAGCGCATCCTCGAAGAAATCCAAAACGGGAGTTTTGCACGGGAGTGGATTTTAGAGAATATGACAGGGCGGCCCGTCTTCAATGCGCTGGCAAAGAAGGAAGCAAACCACCTGATTGAAATCGTAGGCAGGAAACTCCGGGAAATGATGCCTTGGCTGAAGAAGTAGGGATGATGATACGGCCTCGCCCGAATCGGCAGCAAGAAAGGAGGCCTTGTAAATAATGGTGGTTTCAGGTGCGGAGGCCTTAATGCAGGTTTTCCGCGAGGAGAAGGTAGAGGTGATTTTCGGGTACCCGGGAGGCGCCCTTCTCCCGGTCTATGATGCTCTCTGCGATACGGATTTTAAACACGTTCTTGTCCGCCAGGAGCAGGCTGCCGTTCATGCGGCAAGCGGTTATACCAGGACGACAGGGAAACCCGGGGTTTGTCTGGCAACATCCGGCCCTGGTGCTACAAACCTCGTTACCGGAATTGCGACGGCCTATATGGATTCAATTCCGGTTGTGGTGGTTACGGGTCAGGTAGGCACGGGGATGGTGGGCACAGATGCTTTTCAGGAGGTTGACACAAAAGGAATTACCCTTCCGATCACAAAGCATAATTACCTCGTAAAAAATCCGCAGGAACTTCCCCGCGTCGCCAGAGAGGCTTTTTACATCGCGCGCACGGGGAGGCCCGGGCCTGTGGTAATCGACCTTCCCCGGAATGTTGCAGAGGCACAAATTGAGTGGCGGGAAGGAGAAAAGCTTGCCCTCCGCAGCTACCGACCCCAGTGCCAACCGGACCCCGCTTTAGTTGAACAGGCTGCAGAAATGCTTGAGAAAGCAGAGCGGCCGGTTATTCTTGCGGGGGGAGGCGTCTTAAACGCCCGGGCGGCCGAAGAACTGCTTGCCCTGGCGGAAAAAATCCGCGCCCCCGTTACGACTACCTTAATGGGAATGGGAGCCTTTCCGGAAGACCACGAACTTGCGCTGGGGATGCTGGGAATGCACGGGACCGCCAGCGCCAACTATGCAGTTACGGCAGCCGATGTTTTGCTGGCCTTAGGCACCCGGTTTGCAGATCGCGTGACCGGAAATGTCAAGAAATTTGCCCCGCATGCGAAAATAATCCATGTTGACATTGACCCTGCGGAAATCGGCAAAAATGTTGCGCCGGCGCTTCCGGTGACCAGCGATGTAAAGCATTTTTTGCAGTCTTTGCTGCCGGCAGTGCAAGAAAATGAGCGTCTGGATTGGCTCAAACAAATTTTCAGGTGGAAGGAGGAACATTCGCCGCGTTTTCATGAGGACGGCAGCCTCAAACCCCAGTATATCCTGCGCACCTTAGGTGAGATTACGAAAGGGGACTGCATTGTCGCGACAGATGTGGGGCAGCACCAAATGTGGGCGGCGCAGTTTTTCAAAATCCGGAGGCCCTCTACTTTTCTCTCCTCGGGCGGATTGGGAACAATGGGGTATGGCCTTCCGGCCGCCCTGGGAGCCCAGCTGGGCAATCCCGAAAAGCTGGTGCTCTGTCTGACTGGAGACGGGAGTTTTCAGATGAACATGTTCGAATTGGGCACGGCAATGCAGGAGCAGCTCCCCCTTAAAATTTTCATCTTTAACAATCGCGCCCTGGGGATGGTGAAGCAGCTGCAATATTTTTATTGCAATAAACGCTACAGTCAGGTGAAT